>JAHEML010000069.1 GCA_024643705.1 Caldilineaceae bacterium
TGGCTCCATGGCCATCGCGTCCGTATTGCTGGGGTCACTGCCGCCTTGCAGCATATAACCGATGCCCAAACCGGGAATCTCAGGTTCCTCGCCGGCCATAAATGCTTCGTTCCAGGCTTGCCAGATGGGGTCGAAGCACTGGGGATCGTTGCCCGGCGAGACGGGCCAGTCGGCCAGACAGGTCCAGCCGTTCGTCCCCTCGCGCAGGACAACGCTGGGCATACCCTCCTCGTCCCAGCCCAGGATGGTGGCCGCTTTGGCGATGGCACTGGTGCCCGCGCTTTCGGCGTTGGCGATCAACGCGTCCACATCCTCGCTGGAGTGGGCTGTGGCGGGGGGCGCGGCCTGGGCCAGCTGAATTCCCCGCCCAATGACCAGCAGGGCGACCAGCACAAACACAATTTTGTACCAACGGATAATGGGTTTCATACGTTCTGCTCCTGTGGAAATGGGTTGGATCGCGCGATATTCAGAAAGGGCGAAGAGGCGAGAAGCGTGAGATCGTGCGAGTGATCTCACGCTTCTCGTTTTCTTCGGTAAATCCAAAGAATCCAGCCGCACTGTGCGGATAGTTTTACAGAGAGGGGGTTCTAATGCCGTTCAAACATCCCCAGGGCCGTAGAGCAAAATAGGATATCTATGCTTCTGGGACACCCTTGCCCACCCCACACTGTCCGGCGATAGTATCAAAAATCCCACTGGTACAGGTATCGCTTTTGCGATACAATTTCTCTCACCGTAAAAATGGCGAAAGCGGGGGGTGGCGATGGAATCTCCGGCGACGTTTGGGCAATGGGTGCGGGCGCGACGAACAGCCCTGCGCGTGACGCAAGGCGAACTGGCGCGCCAGGTCTACTGCTCGGAAATTACCATTCGCAAGATCGAAGGCGACGAACGACGCCCTTCGCCGGAGATTGCCCAGGGGCTGGCGACCCATTTGCAGCTACCCAACGATCTGCTCCCCCGCTTCCTGCAGGTGGCTCGGGGCGATCTCAGCGCCGACCACCTGCCCCAACTCCACAGCCCAAACGAACGCCCCCGCCACTGGCTGCCCGTCCTCAGCCGGGCTGACCTCTCTATCCCGGAGACCTCTTTTCTGGGGCGCACCCAGGAGATCGCCCAACTCTGCCAACTGCTGCAACAGCCCGATCTGCGTCTACTGACCCTCGTCGGGCCGCCGGGCATTGGCAAAAGCCGTCTGAGTCTGCACACAGCCGCAGAACTGAGCGACGCCTTCCTGAACGGCGTCCATTTTGTGCCCCTGGCCCCTCTGCGCGACCCGGAGTTGGTCCCCGATGCCATCGCCCAGCTTTTCGGCTTTGCCGAGTCGGCCTATCCCACCCCCCTGGACTATCTGCGCGTCGAACTGCGCGCCCGCCATCTGCTCCTCATTCTGGACAATTTCGAGCAGGTGCTCCCCGCCAGCCGTTTCGTGGCGGAATTGTTGAGCCTCGCGCCGGGCGTCAAGCTTCTCATCACCAGCCGGGTACCCCTCTCTCTGCCGGAAGAGCGGACCTATGCCGTGCCCACGCTGCCCATGCCCGGCCTGACCCAAACGCCCACGGCCCTGGCCGCCATCCGTTTCCCCGCGGTGCAGTTGCTTGTCGGTCGGGCGCGGGCGGCCAACCCGGACTTTGCGCTGACCATCGAAAACGTCGGTGCTGTGGCGGCCATCTGCGCCCGGGTCGATGGGCTGCCCCTGGCTATCGAACTGGTCGCTGCCCGTCTGGCAAGCCTGACCGCGGAGGCTCTGCTGGCCCGCCTGTCCGACTGGCTGGCCTTGCCCGCTGCCGGCTCCGACCATCTGCCCGAACGCCACCGCACCCTGCGCAACGCCATTGCCTGGAGCTACGATCTGCTGCCTGCTGCCGCCCGGCAGGTGTTTGGCTGGCTGGGCGTCTTTGTCCACGGGGCCACGGCGGAGATGGCCCAAAGCCTCTGCGCTGCGCTCGGCCCTCTGCCCGGCCCGGCCCAGGAGCAGATCGATCTGCTGGTCAATCACAATCTGGTGCGGGCCGAAGTGGATGGCGCGGGCCGCACCCGCTACACAATGCTGGAAACCGTTCTCGATTTTGCCCGGGAGCAGCTCGTACTGCGCAAGGAGTGGGAGCCAGCCCGGCAGATCCACGCCCGCCTCTTCTGCGAATTCATCGAGGCTGTCGCCCTGCCGCTCCTGGGCCGGGAGCGGCGGCTCTGGATGGAACAGGTAGAGGCGGAGAACGACAATCTGCGCGCCGCCCTGGCCGGGGCCGAGCAGAACGACGACGTGGCTACCCTCACCCGTCTGGTGGCCGCACTCGGCTGGTTTTGGGAGATGCAGGGCCGCCGGATTGAGGCGCGTCACTGGTTGAATACGAGCCTGAAGCTACCCGCCGACCAGCAGCCACCCCAGGCCCGCGCCCGTCTTCTGCATATGGTCAGCCACACCGCCGGTGAAGAAGGAGAGGTCGAACGCACCCTGCGCTATGCCCTGGAGAGCCTTGCCCTGGCCGAAGCTTTGGGGGACAGGTGGACGGTTGCCCTGGCCCAGCGGGAGTTGGGTTGGGTGCGGTTTGTGAGGGACAACGAAGCCGAACAGTCAATCGCCCTGGCCGACAGAGCCGCTGCCGGATTGCTGGCCGCCGGTGATCTGCGTAACTATCTGTTGGCGCTGTTGGATGCGGCGATGGTCTGCCAGAAGACCGGTCAGACGAAACGGGGCACAGTCTACGCCAGCGCGGTGCTGGAAATGGCCCAAGAGTGGGGGGATGAGCCGACGGCCTGCGAAGCCTTGAGTACCCTGGGGCTTCTGGCCTATGCGGCTGGCGACTACGCCCGCGCTGTGCCACTGTTAAAGAAAAATCTGGCTGTGGCTGCCCAACTGCCCAACGGCAAATTGATTGCCTGGGCCAATTATTGGTTTGGGCAGGTGCTGCTGGACAGCGGCGATCCGGTCCGGGCAGCGACCCACTTCAGCGAGAGCGCGCGTCTGTGGCGGGAACGCAATGAGATTTTGGCCGTGGCCTATTGCCAAAGCGGTCAGGCCAACTGCCTTTTTCAGCAGGGAGAAATCCAACAGGCTAAAGCGCTCTATCGGGCCACCCTGCGGGTCTATCGCCGCTTTGCCGCGCGCCGGGCCGAGTCGTGGACACTCTGGAATCTGGCCCATACCGCGGCGGTTGAAGGCCACCCGGCTCGGGTCGAATCCCTCCTGTGCGCCAGTGAACTCTGTTTTACTGAACGCAACGAGGCAGCGGGGATTGTCTGTTGCTCGGCCGCGCGCCAGGGCGAATGGCGTCCAGCCCGGGAACCCGTGCGCCAATAACCCATTTTGGCATCCTCTGCACCTACGGCTGGAATTCACGGTGCTTTCCGCATCATCCCATTGGGCGATTCCCCCCTTACGGACTCGGCACGCTGGAATGCCCCCTACTCATCACGATTCGGTTGTCTCAATACAAATAATCGCCTGCATTGGCGCATATTTCACCAAACGCCAAGCCTCTTGGCGCTCGACCGCGGCCCGATGTACAATCACACCCAGTGGGTATCTGACATTATCTTCGGACGCGTTCGCTCTGCATGATCCCAGAATCTCATCTCTACTTCTTTTACCGGCAAAGGAGCCTTCCACATGGCCGACAACAAATATTCCCGGGTCGCCCTCTACCTGCAAGACAAGCACCCCATTCGCGATGGGATGGCCTATGCCCAATATGCCGAGGAGAAGGGTTTCGAAGCAGTTTGGCAGGCCGAAAGCCGCCTGGTGCGGGATGCCATCGTGCCCATGGCCGCCTATGCCGCAGCCACCGAACGCATCAAAATCGGCTCCGGTGTCATCAACAACTGGACGCGCAACATCGGCCTGCTGGCCGCCACCTTTTTGACACTGGACGATCTGGCTCCGGATCGCATCATTTGCGGCATCGGTGCCTGGTGGGATCCACTGGCGAAAAATGTGGGCATCGATCGGCGCAAACCCCTGCTTGCCATGCAAGAGACAATCGAAGTCATGCGCCGTCTGCTCAACATGGAAAATGTGACCTACAACGGCGAATTTCATCAGGTCAACGGTATCGAACTGGATGTGGTACACGGGCGGCGCGAACCCCGCAACGTGCCTATTATGATCGGTGCAACCGGCCCAAAAATGATGGAACTAACCGGCGCGATTTCCGATGGCGCGGTACTCAATTATTGTGTGCCGCCCGACTACAACCACGAGGCCCTGGAGCAATTAGAGAAGGGGGCCAGGTCTGTCGGGCGCACCCTGGACGACATCGACCGTCCCCAACTGATCGTCTGCTCTGTCCACGACGACCAGCAGACGGCCCTGGACGGGGCGCGGGAATTGCTGACCCAATACCTGGCCCAACAGCCCCATATCGCCAAAGCCAGCGGTGTAAAACCGGAAATTGTGGAGCAGATTCAGGCGATTCTGGGCTGGCCCGCCACCCACGAACAGGTGCGCAAGGCCATGCCCCTGGTCCCGGACGATCTGGTCAACCGCATCACCGCCAGCGGCACACCCGAACAGGTGAAAGCGAAGGTGCGCGAGTACATGGATAATGGCGCAACCTGTCCCATCCTCTATCCCCTGGGGGATGTAAAGTTGATGATCGACACCTTTGCCGGTGGTTTCTAGTCGACAATCCACAGGTTGTTCCGCAGGGAATTCCGCAGATTGTAACGAGGGATTCGGAAACGTGAAACGTAAAACGTGAGAATGGGCGTACCTTCTCACGCTTTACGTTTCACGTTCTTATTTGCTCTTTTATTCACTTTGCCTCTATTCATGGAGTTTAGCATGAAAACCCTCCGCACCGTTCTGCTCTTGCTCATACTCGTCGTTACCATTTCTGGCTGTGCTTCATCCAGTCCACAAACCCCTGCCACAGAGGGCAAACTACGTGTCGTTACAACCGTCTCGCCCATCACCAACATCATTCAGAACATCGGCGGCGACCACATCGAAGTCACGGGCATCGTGCCCGAAGGCGTCAATTCCCACACCTTCGAGCCAGCCCCATCAGATGCTCGCCTGCTGGCCCAGGCCGACATCATTTTTGTCAATGGCCTTTTTCTGGAAGAGCCGACCATCAAGCTGGCCGAGGCCAACAAACGCGAAGGCGTGGAGATCGTCTCTCTGGGCGAGCAGACAGTGACGCCGGAGGAATACGTCTTTGATTTCTCCTTCCCCAAGGAAGCAGGCAACCCCAACCCCCATCTGTGGATGAACCCACTCTACGCGGCCCGCTACGCCGAACTGGTGGCAGAATCCCTGGCCGCCGCAGACCCAGCCAACGCCGACGACTACCAAGCCAACGCCGCCGCCTTTGCCGCACGCATCGACGTTCTGGACAAAGCCATCGCCGCCACACTGAACACCGTCCCTGCCGAGAAGCGCCGCCTGCTTACCTATCACGATTCGTTTGCCTATTTTGCCCCCCGCTATGGCTTCACCGTTTTGGGCGCGGTGCAGCCCGCCGACTTCTCCGAACCATCCGCGCAGGAGGTGGCCCAACTGATCACCCAACTGCGGGAGGAGAAAATCCCTGCCATCTTCGGCTCCGAGGTCTTTTCCTCGCCCATTTTGGAGCAGATCGCCAAAGAGTCGGGCGCGGTCTTTATCGATCAGCTGCGCGACGACGACCTGCCCGGTGAACCGGGCGACGACAATCACTCCTATTTTGGGCTGATGGTGGAAGATGTGCGGGTGATCACCGAGGCGCTGGGGGGAGATGTCGGCGGGATGGATGGGATCGAGACGGGGAACTTGTCCGGCGGGAAGTGAACGGGCTGTGTTTTCCGGATTGGCATGAGCAGTGAGCGGATTCGGGCGGTGCAGCAAAAATAAAGATGACAATATGGGCATAGCCCGAATGGTCTTCTCCGCCGGCAGCGGTAAATGAGTCGGTGGTGTATCGGTGACTGTCGCGGGCCACATACAACTGGTATCCCGGGAGATTTTCTGACCCGTGACAGTCACCGATTTGAACTGATTTTTGGACATTCACACTGACTCTACTGGATGGTCCGCCCGAGGTCGAGTGGACACGGTCGGCGCTCAGTCCGATGCCATATTCTCGGTTGGGGACATGAAGTGTTCGTAGGGCGTGCCAGCCCACATGATGTACGGATGGCCTGCACTGCGAACCGTCGGGAAGAGATCGGCGTCCAGGTCATCCGGCGCAATCAGCATGACATGGGGCGGACCGATGAGCCAGTCTTCTCCGTCCCCCGGCTCCATGATCGACGGATCCGAGTCGCTAGGCCCGCTGCCGCCCTGGAGCATGTATGCCCACCCCAGGTTGTCGATATCCGGGTCTTCACCAGCAAAGATGGCTTCCAGCCATACCACCCACCGGGCATCCAGACACATGGGGTCGTTGGTGGGTGTTGCAGGGTCATCGGGCAAACAGGTCCATCCGTTGTTGCCCGCCCGCAGCACTTCGAATTCCGGATTGTCTTCAGTGGGCCAGGCCCAGACGGTCGCGTCGGCGGAAATGGAGGCAGGACCGGCGCTCATGGCGTTGGCGATGGGATCGTCTGTTTCTGACGGTATGCCAAGCTCAACTGGGATCATGAAATGCTCGTAGGGGGTGCCAGCCCACATAATGTAAGGCTCGCCCGAACTTCGGTCTGTGGGGAAATTATCGGCGTCAAAGGGTTCCGGACCGATGAGCATCAGGTGGGGCGGACCGACCAGCCAGTCTTCTCGTTCCAGTGGTTCCATTTGGAATGGATCCGAATCGCTGGCCCCGCTGCCGCCCTGCAACATATAGGCCCATCCATAGGTCGTGATCTCCGGATCACGGCCCTCAAAAATGGCGCTGAGCCACTCCACCCACTGCTCATCCAGGCACATCGGGTCATTGCCGGGCGTGGACGGGTCGTCGGGCAGACAGGTCCAGCCGTTGGTGCCAGCCCGTACCTCGGTGAAATCCGGGTGGCTTTCGGTGGGCCAATCCCAGACAGCGGCCTCTGCCGATACCGAGTTTGGCGCTGCACTGACAGCATTTTCGATGACCGCAGCAGCTTGCTGCTCCGCCTCGGACGGTTCCTGGCGCCACATAGTGCCGCTGAAGCCATCCGAATAGTAGGTGATCATGGCGCCGGCGGGTGAGGTGAAGAGATGGAATTCAAATATCTCATCGCCAATGGGGGCAAAGGCCGCAAACGCACAGCCTGACACAACCTCGTAGGTAGCAGTAAAGGGCTGCCGGTCCACGATGGTTTCGCCGGCCATGCCAGCCGAGAACACACCGTCGCCATTGCCAGTACCGTCCAGGGTCCACACACCTGCTTCGGCGTAGGGGTGTGCGCCATCCCCGTCGGCGATGACGCCCTGGCATGGAACAGATAGGTGCCGTGAAGGGTCTCCAGCGAACAGTCCATCGCCGACATGGACAGTGTCTCGGCTTCCTCAATCACCAGCGCCTGGGTCGGATTCGCACCCCAGGCCAGGGCCATTGCCAGAAGCAGGGTCAAAAACACGGGTATTCGTTTCGCAACGATCTTCCACATAGACTGCATGATTTTTCTCCTTTTGTGTATACAGTTCTCACGTGGTCTGCAAGAGGTTTTTGGCAGGTGTCAGCTCCTTCAGCCCGATTCATCGGGCGTCCCATTGTAGCCCGGTATCTTCAACGCCAGGCGGTCATTCGGAATGCTCAGGGTATCTTCTCAATATCTAGATAGCTCGTCACCTGTTGGTGGTTTACAATTTCGCTTCCAATACCAGATTGAACGGTGTCTCGGTTGCCCGCCGAAATTGAGAAAATCCGCCCTGGGTGACTACATCTCGTAAGCGGGCCTCGCCGGCCTGCGCCCCCAACCCCAAACCAACTTCCTGACTGAGAGAGGAAGGCACACAGACCGAGGTTGAAAAGGCATAATAGACGCGACCGACTGGGTTTAAGTTTTCAGCCAGCGTGTCATTGGCAAATGGCTCCACTAGCATAAGCGTTCCATCCGTTGTCAGCGTCTCTCGCACGTGCTCTATCGCCCCAACCGGATCGCCCATATCGTGCAGGCAATCGAAGAAGGCCACAAAGTCGTAGTCGCTGCCTGGATATTCCTTGGCGGTAGCTACATCAAAGAAAACGTTGTTAAGACCTGCTTCCCGAGCAAGCTCTCTGGCTCTCTCAATCGAAGGTGGATGGAAATCAAAACCATAAAATTGAGAATCGGGAAACGCCTCGGCCATTACTAAGGTTGAAGCTCCATGGCCACAACCTACGTCCGCCATTTTCGCCCCTTGCTTCAACTTGTCAACAACCCCATCTAGTTGCGGCAACCATTCGGAGACCAGATTGGCGCGATACCCAGGTCGGAAGAAACGCTCTGTACCGCAGAACAGACAAGAGCAGTGGTCGCCCCACGACATCCCGCCTCCAGTGCGAAATGACTCGGTGAGTTGTGGTTCGTTGGCGTAAATCGACTCAAGACCGAGAAAGCCACCGACCAAAAAGGCCGGGCTGTTTTCATCTGCAAAGACAGCCTGTTGTTCGGGCGTCATAGAGAAGGTGTAGTTGCCTTGATCGTACTCAATGTACCCAGAAGAGGCTTGGGCTGCCAGCCATTCACGCACAAGGCGCTCGGTCGTTCCGGTGCGTTCGGCCAGCCCCTTCGATGTGAGTGGTTGCCCGGCGGCCAATTCTTTATAAAGCCCTAGTTTGTCGCCGACGATGATCAATAGACCGGCTGCTGCTGCGCCCAATTCTGTGACCATTTTCCCCAACAGGCTATGGAGTCTATCTTCATTTATTGCCATTGTTCTCCCCTTAACAGTTTATTCTGCACGATACATCTCTTTCTTCCTGGCCGACTGGATTATCCTCTTTGTCTTGACACGTCTAATCACCTCCTTCCATATGAATGAACCGCTAGCTAGCTCTTGTTGCGAAACAAAGCGCAGGTCTTGGGCATCTCTATGAATAGGACAAAGGTATCCAGGAGGTGAAGCCGATGTTACGCGAACAAGATGGAAAGTTGCTGTGGTGGCCATCGCTTTGGCCGGTTCCGGCGTCCGCCCACACATCGCCACAACCTCTACCCCTGCTGCTCGCAATGCGATGGTATGCCCCTCACCGGCCCAGCCCGTCCCAATAACCACCGCTCGCAGCGTCATATTTCCCTCTCCTTATCGTTATCCCTATCGTTGTCCTGGTCCAACTTCTCCAGCGGTGCCTCCAAAAGGCCGTTTTCTCTGACCGGGCGGCTATCGACGATCCTAAACCGAAATCGCAGGAAGCATTGGCACAGATTGCCAGCCTTGTCCGCTGCGGATTATCTCAATCACTTCGTTGGCGATCCAACCATCACGAAATGTCGGATAGCCAGCGTAGCCCTCCCCTCGCACATCAGCCACAAACTCTTGAAATAGGTGATTCCAATCCCGTTGCACCCGGCTTTCAACTTGAGGTACAGACGCAAGTACTGCTTGCGGGATCGCCATCTCTGTCCACGTATCCGATTCTGGGTTGAAGTATTGGATACTTTCATCAGGTCGATTCAAGTGTAACGTTCCTTTGCTTCCATAGATGGCGACGTGCTCGGGCCACAGACTCTTGGCAAACACCGAACCCTGGAAGAGTGCGCTGGCTATCTGTCCGCCCGGTAGCTGCAACTCGAGCATCGCCGTATAACCAGAGTCAGCATCGACCTCACGCCACTCTCCACGCTCGGCCTGCTCAGGATCGATGCCGGGACCGAAGGCATCACGAAAATCGTGTATCCGCGGCCCAACCGGGGCACGCTCAATCAGTCGCCGAGTCTGGCCCGCAACCGACTGTACCTGACCACCTGTGATTCTAAGCAGCCGGGCCAGGGCGTGGGTAAATCCGTTGAATAGCGCACCACCGCCCTGATCAAGTCTGTGGAACCAGCTATATGGCATCAGGGGTGCAACTGAAATG
>JAHEML010000751.1 GCA_024643705.1 Caldilineaceae bacterium
CAACCACTGGATTTTCGATTCCGTGCCGCCCATCCACGGTCCGAATGAGGAAGTTAACCCACTGGACGCCTTTGTGGGCGCGCTGCCCGCCTGTGGAATTATGGTTTACGAGGCTGCGGCCAGAGAGAATGAGATTGCCCTCAACAGTGTGCGCGCCGATGTGGAAGCGGATTTGGACCCGCGCGGCGTGGCCGGGGCGAATGTCAATCCCCGTGTGCGTGCCTTCCGGGTGACGATGCACGTGGACGGTCCCACCGCCGAGGAAGCGGCGATGCTGGCCGACGAGTTCAGCCGCCGCTGCCCCATCTACACCACTTTCGAGCGTTCCGCGCCGATTGAGGTGACTAACGAAGTGGCGCAGGAATAGTCGATGAGAAAGCTGCCAGGTTTCGGAAAACCTGGCAACTCTCCACGCAAGAAAAGGGAGAGAACGAAATGCCGAAGTATGTCATCGAACGAGAGATTCCGCAGATCGGTGCGTCCACACAGGAGCAGTTGCAGGGCGCGGCGGCCCAGTCGTGCAGTGTGCTGGAGCAGATGGGTCCCCAAATTCAGTGGCTGCATAGCTACGTTGTGGCGGACAGGACCTACTGCGTTTACATTGCGCCCGACGTCGAGGCCATCCGGGAGCACGCGGCCAAGAGCGGCTTCCCGGCCAACCGCATCTCGGAAGTGCGCGCGATTATCGACCCGACGACGCGGGAATAATAGGCCGCAAGACCTGCCAGGTTTCGAAAAACCTGGCAGGTCTACCCCTTCCATTTCCCTGTGCTTTTTGCCTGCTTGTACCTTTCACTTCCTCCCCATTATGATCCTGTTTCTACAGCACAACGCTTTTTCGTGCTCCCCCTTTTTCTCTCAAAGGAGAACCAAAGATGAAGACCCTCAAATGCAGTGCCGTCGGATTTGACTGTGCGGCGGTTGTCAACGCCGAGACTGTCGAAGAAGTGCTGGCCCAGGCCGCGGCCCACGCCAAGGAAGTTCACGGGGTGGAGGTGACGCCGGAGATGGCGGAGGAGATTGCTGGAAATATAACAGATGCACAGTAATTGTGAGCAGTAAACGCCGCCTATATCGCCCCGACGCCGAGGCCAACCGCGGGCACGCGGCCAGTAGTGGCTTTCCAGCCAACTGCATCTCGGCGTTGCGGTCTACCATCGACCTGACGACGCGCGAATGACACGCTGGTAGAGCGGCCAGGTTACAGGAAACCTGGCCGCTCTGTTCGAAATTTCTTGAAGGCCGTACTGGAAAAATGCATCCTTGTGCATTCATTGGGGGTAGAGCGGGTTAAACAAAGGAGATCATTCTTTGCCTACCTTTGCAACTCGTTCAAGCACCTCTTACACCTAGAGGAGGTGTAAATTCAGGGTTCCAACACCTTCTGGAACTAAATGATCGGCAGAAGACACAAGGAGAAGGAAATGAAAAAAGTCGTGAGGCGTTTACATCTGTTTTTGGCATTTGTCCTGGTGGTTTCCTTTATAGCGATGCCTAGCACGGGTGAGGCCGCATCCAGCGATGCGATCTTCGTCAATCTCTCTGATTCGACAGTTTGGATCGCCCGTTATACATATCTGCAATACAGGGCAGCGCGCAGCTCCATAAAAGCTGGAGACTACAACCTTCCGGCTGCTCAACCTGAACAACCGGAGGGGTGGCAATTTGAGGGCTGGTGGGCTATGAATCCGGGGGAATCAAAAACCTTTTCGGTTGGCCAAGGTGGGTGGTTTTATCTGGAGAACTCTCGCAACCCGCTGATCTGGTCAAATCGCAAGAAATCCCCTGGGTACGTCCGTAATCCCAAAGCCTTCAATACATTCATCTCGAAGGCTGGTTGGTCAACTGAAAGTCGCGGGCTTGTACATCAGGGGTATAAAAAAGTAGATTTTCAGTACTTTACCCCAGGTCAATGGACTATATCGGGCAACGCATATCGCGTGGTGCAAAAGGAGTTTCCATTTAGCATCCGCAGCCGAGATCCGAAATATGACACCGTCTACTTCAATGTGCCAGGCCAGGTTGTGGACTATGCCTATAATTCCAAAAGCTGGCGAGCCGAAAATGTCGAATGGCGTAAGGAAAGCAGCCGAATACGCTTGATGGCGTATGTGTCTGGTAAACAGAAGCGAGTTGGTGGCCCACGGGAACCTGGATACTATTCGGGGAAGGTGACTGTCTATTACACCATCAGAAAGTGAGAATTGTGTAGCGTCTGCCCCACCGCGGCCTGTTGCTCCGCAGCAAGATAGCTCCAGCCGAGGGGTGCAGAGAAATAGTAACCGCCAGAGTTGTCAGGTTTTCAAAATCTGGCAACTCTGTTCTTGGCTCGCACCCTCGTCAACCCCAGTCGAATCAGTTGTGCCGGATTGTCGTTGACGCTTGTATGGTAGAGAGCTACATCTTTATTCGTGCAGCCAAACGCTTTTGAATTTATTCGTGCAGCGAAACGCTTTTGAAACGCATCCTGTGACAAACTGTTGAGCATCCGTAGCTGGCCCGTGGCAGAGAAGGAGAACGGTGCAGTTGGTCTCCTACTTTGCTTTGTTTGCTGTGTAGAAAGGAACCGTTTGAATGAGAACTACACTGAAACGTCTTGGCGGCACCGTTGTCATCGGCCTTTTGATTGGGCTGTTTGCAACACCCCTTCTCTTTGCCCAAAATAGAGCTTGCCCCAACCCCT
>JAHEML010000752.1 GCA_024643705.1 Caldilineaceae bacterium
TGGGGGGTGGAAGAGATCGGACTGATTGGTTCGGCGGCCTACGCCCAGGCCCACGCGGATGAGCTGGACAGCATCCGTTTCTACCTCAACCTGGATGCGGCGGGCACATCCCCCGATATTCAGGACATTGTGCTCAACGAATGGCCGGAACTGACCCCGCTCTTTGAAAGCTGGAAGGCCGACATGGCCGATACATTTGCCATCGGCCAATCGGTACACGCCTTTTCCGATCACTTCCCCTTCTTTCTACAGGGCGTGCCCACCAGTTGCATGGAGCGGGCCAACCGGCGGCCAGGGGGCGGGCGGGGCTATGGCCATACCCACTACGACACCCTGGACAAAATCGAGATCGGCCCCTTGCGGGTGGCATCCGAACGAGCGGCCCGCTGGTTGATCCGCCTGGCAAACGAAGAGAGTTGGCCCGTCGCCCGGCGCACAGCAGCCGAAGCCCAGGCATTGCTGGACACGCCCGCCTACCGCGAAGCAGCAGAACTTCGCGCTCAGATTGATACATTTTACACCCAGCGTCGTTAGAGCGCGCCTGATAAGCGGCCAAAATTCAACGAGATCAAGGCCAGGCCAACCCATTTGGCCACACCCCAACATCACCCAAATTTGTGCTTTGCTGTCCTCTGCCTTTATAATAGCTCAGTTAGCTTTTTGCCCGCGATGGATAGATCGAAGGAGAAAGAATCATGGCACGAAAAGGCCCACGCGTACTCGTCAAGCTGCGCAGCACAGAGAGCAGCCACATGTACCTAAGCGAGAAAAACCGCCGCAACGACACCCAGCGGTTGGAATTGAAGAAGTATGATCCGACTCTGCGCCGCCACGTGATCTACCGGGAAACCAAATAGATCATCAGAAGTTCGATAGCCAGGGAACCAATCTACAAATAAGTCCGTTGGTACAAGTGCGTCATCTTGCCAGCGGACTTTTTGTTTCGCCTATTTTTTTGCCGCAGCCTGATGCAAGGCCGCTCGGATAAACGACGAGTTGGGTCTGTTTTGGGTCCGTTACTTTGCGTATTGCCCAAGGAGTTACCATGAATAGACAATCAATCCGAGGCTCCGTCCGCGGAATTCTCTGCCTCCTCATGCTGTTTGGCACATTACAGACTGCCGATGCCCAAAGCTCAACCGGAAGCGGCGAACAGCCGCCCCCCCCCGACTGGCACATCACAACCAGCGACAGCGGTGTCACATTGGAGTGGCAACCAGCCAGCGAGGCACGCAGCCAGGCCCAGTGGCCCCTGGCCGACATCAACGGGTTCCAATTGCCTGCCCAGCTTTTCACCTTTGTTGCCACAGGCTCGGCATCGCCCAAGGTGCGCATCGATAGCTTGACAAGCCAGACCATCGACAGCCGCGAAGAACCGGCCGCGCTCACCATTCAGGCCATCCCCAAAACCGTAGAGGGGGAAGAGCGGCCCGATCTGGTAGTGATCCGAGAAACAACCATGCCCGATAGCCCGGTCACCATTCTGCGCCAGGGCCGGATGCGGGGCGTGGAAATAGTGGTTGTAGCTGTCACCCAGCGCTTCGCTACCGAGGGCCAAACTCGCGCCCTCACTTCGCTGACATTTTCCATGCAGGACGCGGTGGCGCTGGGTGATGTTTCCACCCCCGCGTCGCTGACCAACCAACCCCTTGCGTTGGAAAATGTGCTGGCTCCGTCACCCTTGGCCGCCCGCACCCGAGTCCGTATCGAGGTAGGGCGGGAAGGAATGCAGGAGATATTTCTCTCCAATCTAAAAACCCTGGGGCTGGTGACGAGTGATGCCCAGATGAATTTGCTGCAACTCTACCACAACAATAAAGCTGTAGCACTGGAACAGACAGCCGACCGGCTGCGCTTTTATGCACCCAAACCAGGCGACCGCTGGAACGCAACCGAAGTCTACTGGCTGCTTCTCGAATCCAACCCAGGGCTACGCATGACAAGCCGTGCAGCCTTGGGCGCAGGAGCCAACGAGCTGCCAGTTGTCGATTGGGGTTGGGAAAGTGGCCGCTGGTCTGCGCCTGCACACTACGATTCCAATGTAGCCGGAGCGGATCAGGATCACTGGTTTGCTGAGAATTTGCGCAGTGGGCCGGGGTTGGCGCCCACCACCGTCATCATACCCATCACGCCGACCTTGCCTGCTTTGGCCGCAGACGCAGACCTGACTCTGCACGTCTCTGGCTATACAAAGGGAGCTCATAACTTGCGGGTTTCCACGCCTGGGCCAGTTTCCGCTTCCGCTCTCCTCTCCTGGGCTGGCCTGGGTGACCACGACGCCTCGTTCGTGCTGGATAGCCGCAGCACGCAAGTTGTGCTTGAGACCCAAGGTGGATTGGCCGCGGACGGCATTCTTGTCGACGATCTGGTCTGGCAGCGGCCTGTTGCATTGCAGTTCGGAGTTGGGTCGGCTACATTCAGCGCGGATGCCGCGCCATCTCAGCTACGCTTGCAACAGCTGGCTGCCAGCGCGCGCCTCTACGATATCAGCGATCCTTTGCACCCGGTGCGCATTGTCACCAGCGATCAACCCGGGGCAACAGTACTGGTACAAAGCGCGGGCAGAGAAGACTTTCTGCTGGCGACCGATGGAACCGGGCAGCGCAGCTCTGGCGCAAGTTCGGCCCAAACGTCCGTTCCCCCACTGGAACTGCGCCAAGCCTTCGACTATGGCTATGTGCG
>JAHEML010000070.1 GCA_024643705.1 Caldilineaceae bacterium
CCCCTGCACGAAACCGTGCGTTCCTCCATGGAGCAAGGGTTCGGTGCCGACTTTGGCGGTGTGCGCGTCCATACGGGCAACCATGCCGATGCCTTGAACCGCTCGTTGAATGCCCGTGCCTTTACCACCGGCAGCGACATCTTCTTTGGCAAAGGGCAGTACAATCCTGGCAGCACGAGTGGCCAGGAATTGATCGCACATGAGTTGACCCATACGGTGCAGCAAGGTGCAGCGGGGGTGCAGCGGGTTGCCAGCAAAGACGATCCCACCGTGATCCGCCGCAAACCCCTGACCGCGGCCAACATTATCTCCTCGTTATCCAGTATTTCCTTCATCAAGAAGAAGCTGAAGCAAGAGCTTTCTCTGCGGCGGGAGTCCGACAAGGACACCGGAACTGGGAGCATGAAAACATATGTGGAAAGTGTGCTCGCCCAATTCGAAGGACACTTTCAGGCCGAGAACGACCAAACATCCAACGAAGCCATGATGATTGCAGTTGTGCTGGAAAATGTGGCCCGTGTGATCGCCGTCAACGAACTGAACGATCCTGCTCTCGTGCCAGACTTATCAATCAAGTTGTTGGAACTCTATCGCCCCGAAATTGAAAAGAAGCTCAAAAAGGTTGACAACCTGCAAGATACCCTGGGGTTAGCCACGGCCCTGATCATCGACAATCCTGTTGGCCTCTACATGCACCACGAATTGGAGAAAGGCGAGGCTGCACGACGGATTCGCAATACCGCCAGTATTGGCAAGAAGCAGCCAGGCGACCTGTTTAGGCTTTTGCGCCAGAAATTCGAGATCGAGGTTGCAACACTTTCTAAAGATAGTGTTGCTAAACGGGAGGATAAGGAGGGTGCTTACAACGTTAAAGAAGCCACTGGCGAAGTTTCTTCGCAATACTATCAAGAGCTTTTTGGCGATGTGGCAACGCCAACTTGGGGCACAGATATTAACAACCATGCGCAAGTCGCGCTGACGACTGCCAGCCGGCAGCGGCTTGACGAGCTGGGCCAGGAAGTTACAACCCCACGGATGCCAACGACCAATATCGACCAACAGGCTGGGCTAACTTTTAAGCAAAGCAAACACTTGAGCGATATCAGCGAATCGGAGGGCCAGATGGATCGTCTGTCGCTTGATACACGGGTCGAGGCGGCCCTGGTGACGCTGCTCAAGATATCTCCATCAGACGCGGCTTGGCTGCGGGGGATGATTCGGGACCGTCTGAACAGCATCCCACTGACAATCACGGTTCAGGGGATGGACTGGTTTGGCTCCCGGGTGCCTGATCCCGGCCAAGGACAAACCGTGTACAAATCGGGTGCATCCAGGCGCAACGAAACAAGCTACGCCAGCCTGTTTGACAAAAAGAGGGCTACTGGCAGCATCAAACATCTGGGCGAATGGATCAAGCCCGAACATTCGCAACAGGATAGAGGCAAAAACTATAATCGATTCCGCCATTGGAAAGACAGCACAATGACCGGCAATCTGGGCTTTTCTGATCAGGAGTTGCCCTCCTTTGCGGCTGTGAATGCCAACTGGAACTCGTATAGCAGTAAGGGCACCGGTGATCAGAACTACGGCGTCAATGCCTACGGGGATACCCATTTCCTCTTGCGGCGCGCCAACGTTCAAAATCGCTGTGTGTACACGGCAACGGATCATGGTTTCCCACGCCGAGACATCTACCTGGCGTTTACCGATTTGCTGTTGGGCGGTGTGGGCATTACGCGTTTGAAAGATGTGAAACAGGCCAGAGTGGCCCAGCACATCATCAATTCGCTAACGTCGAATCAGCCCATCACCTCCTCCACCCAGCCATTCGAAGTTCAGATATTCGGCACTGTGGACATTGCCAACGACGTCGAAACAATTTTCGTAGCACCTTCTGTCCCAGACCAGGCCAAGGCAAATATCCGCCTATTCCACCAAAACACGAATGTCCCCGTCACTTTTATCGCGACCCCTCCCCAAGTGGCTGAAACAGAAGGGTGGTTTGGTGGTGTAAAAGTAGGCAGCACACCAACGAACGCGGGCAAATCCTTCAAGCAACAGGTGGAGGAAGAAATCAATACAAATCGCGAGGAATACCTCCGGGAGTATTGGGAACAGCGGCAAACAGAGGATGATATCTAACGCGATTCAAAACTTTTATTTATCCACAGATTTTCACAGATGACCACAGATTTCTGCCCTACTATCTGTTAATATCTGTGCCATCTGTGGATCGTTATTTCTTCGGAAAAGCCTAAGACTTTAGTCCCCCCGCATTGACCACCTGATTCCTGAAACCGGGTGAAGATAACGCGCGCTCGCAGGCCGAACGTCGCGGAGAATGCTCTTCCCCTTCGATGGCCGCCGTGGTATAATACCAAGGATCCCACATGTCCGCAGCTATTTATGTGGATTCTGATAACACCAGAGGATATATCATGCCCAAAGTGCAACCTGTAACCTCCCCAAAGACTGAAAAAAAGTCATCCCCTGCGCAATCGACCCAGGAACAGACCAACGTCCAGGGTATTTTGCAAAGGCTGGAAGTCGCGCCCACAAGCCTGCGACCAGCCGATGTTCAGCGTTTGCAGCGCACAATCGGCAACCGAGCCACCGAGCGCATTATTCAAGCCAAGCTGAAACTCGGCCCCGCGGGCGATGCCTATGAACAAGAAGCCGACAGGGTTGCCAAACAGGTGGTGCGGGCCAGCCGCCAGCCAAAACCTGCGCAGAATAACACCCAGGCGGAGGGCATTCAGCGGGATGAACTGGACGAAGAGTTGATGCAGGCAAAACCCCTGGCCGAACGGATCACCCCGGTACAGCGGGCATTTGTGGCGCCGCCCAACTTTCTCAAGGTGCAGCGGGACGAAATGGAGGACGAAGAACTGCAAGCCTCACCCAACCACGGATTCGAGGGCGGCGACGTGGACACAGACGTGGCCCGCACCATTGCTAGTGCCAAGGGGGGTGGCCAACCTTTGCACGATGGGGTGCGCTCCAGCATGGAACAAGGGTTTGGCGCAGACTTTGGTGGTGTGCGCGTCCACACAGGCGGGCAAGCCGACGAGTTGAATCGTTCGCTCAATGCCCGCGCCTTCACCACGGGCAGCGATATCTTCTTTGGCAAGGGCCAGTATGACCCTGGCAGTACCGGCGGGCAGGAGTTGATCGCCCACGAACTGACCCACACGGTGCAGCAAGGCGCGGCTGGCGTGCAGCGCTCTACGTCAAGTTCAGTCTCAGAATCCATCCAACGACAATTCGATCCAGTAAAGGTCAGTGGGAAATCCCACTTGCGGGCTAAGGGAAACTGGAAAACTCAAATCGGATTTGATATTCCCAGAAATACTGAAATTCTGGCTGACCAAAACACCGGAAACGAAGAGATTGAACGCGGCAGAGTCTTCAATACGAATTGGGTGCCTGCGATCAATGTAGGTGCTCGTCATAATGGCCCGATCCCTGGAACGTATAAAGGCTACATAAGAAAATCAAAGTTAAGTGCACCCACCGTAACCATGGCGGGGACTCTTAAGAATCAAGTTGACGCCCTTCTATACAATGCGGAACAACTATTCCCACACTCTTTAGCAGGGAAGCTGGTCAAGGACGAGCATTCGGAATGGTTGGTTGACAAGGCACTTAGGCACGACACGTGGAATAGTAATACGGTGTCGATGGATACCTTTTTGCAAGGTTTTCAAGAGCGCGGGACAAAATTGAACCGTATTCGTGACGGTGCCAACTATGTTGCACGTGGTCTGGAATACTGGCGAAGATGGTTGTACCCAGAACG
This sequence comes from Caldilineaceae bacterium, assembly GCA_024643705.1. Classification (GTDB taxonomy): domain Bacteria; phylum Chloroflexota; class Anaerolineae; order Caldilineales; family Caldilineaceae; genus JACQGT01. The sequence continues at coordinate 3,800 of JAHEML010000070.1, forward strand.
TTCAAACGAGGTAACAATTGACTCTGTGAATTTTGTGAAGAGCGATCTTCATGAAGAAGGATTGGGCGTGATTAGAGTCAGCTTCACTAAACCTCTGGGACCCGATGGACACAAGTTTGAAGGTGATACGCATGTCTCTGTCATGATCAAACCAGAAGATAAGAGCCTGGAAGAAAATCTACTTGGCGACAAAGAAGATAGTGCTGCAAACCAGATCAACCGCATTGCAGGTTTAGTTGATCCGGATGAGATGCTGACGACAATTAAGATGCAATCTACTCAGTACCATGGTTCCTTAGTAGAACTGGCCCCCGGCAGATCTGCTGAAAAGCTGACCCAAGAGGGTGGCGATAAGCCAATAAAGCAGGCATTTCACGAAACACTCGCATTCGTGATGCTTGCTGGAATTGACGATCTCCACCGGGAAAACGTGTTCTGGGATGACGGAAAGCCATACCTGATTGACGCCGACAATGTCTTAAGCTATGCGCAGATGACTCACACTGGTACGGGGGTTTTCACCCAGAGCGGATTCGGTGGCTACTATAGCAGCGTTGAAGCGAAACGCAACAAGACGTCTCTTCAGGATACTGTCGAATCTGGAACAAATACGGTGCGCAGCAAAATAATCGACGTCATGCTAAATGACGCAAAGAAGCGCAATGAAATTCTTCAGGTAATCAAGGGCTCTGCCCGTGGAAAAGAGGGCAGAGCTGTTCCTATTGCGACGAATAACTGGGGAAGACAGCTCAGAAACTATATCAGTCGCGACAATGTGGGCAAGAACGCTCTGCTTGACACTTGGTCCCATAGAGACCATATTGTGCGGGAAGGCATGGAACTTGATCGGGACATAGGATTGGGCTTATTCGGCATTGTTGGAAAAAATGCCGATGATGAATTTTACGATCAAGCCGCCGAGCGGGCACAGATTAAGCACGATTTTGAGGCCGGTGTCATTCCTTTTTATGTGTATCATTATGATTCAGGCCATGTAACTCACAATGATGTCCCAATTTACCATGGACAAACACTTGAACAAGCCATGCAGGTGATGGCAGATCAATTCGATCCGAAAAAACGCTTTAACAAACAGGTTGACAGTGTTATAGAGAAAATGAGAGCTAAGAGCCCCCAAATTGCAGAGGAAGACGATGTAGTTGGTGACGATGAGTGGGATGACTGATTTTGGTCTGTTGCGGAAGGGGAACTACGCTGTGGCTTGTTGAGCGGCGCTCTTTTGGATTTATCTGCGGAGTAAATCAATGCCAAAAGTACAACCCGTACAAACCGATAAGACCGTTAAATCGTCGCCTGCCCGTTCTTCTGCCCCACAAATAGGTCAGAGCACCGATTCAATTCTGCAGCGGCTGGAAAGCGCGCCGGCTTCCCTGCGGCCCGCCGACGTGGAACACCTGCAGCGCACAATCGGCAACGAGGCCACAAGTCATTTTTTGCAGGCCAAGCTGAAACTCGGCCCCGCGGGCGATGCCTACGAGCAGGAAGCCGACAGGGTTGCCAAACAGGTGGTGCGCGCCAGCCGTCAATCGAAGCCTGCGCCCAAAGAAGCGCAACAGGAAGGTATCCAGCGGGATGAGTTGGACGAGGAAATGATGCAGGCTAAGCCCCTGGCCGAGCGCATCACGCCGGTGCAGCGCACTTTCGTCGCGCCGCCGCCCAACTTCCGCAAGGTGCAACGGGACGATTTGGAAGACGACGAACTCCAGGCCGCGCCCAATCACGGATTTGAGGGCGGCGATGTTGACACAGATGTGGCTCGCACCATCGAGAGCGCCAAAGGTGGGGGCCAACCCCTGCACGATGGTGTGCGCTCCAGCATGGAGCAGGGCTTTGGCGCGGATTTCGGTGGGGTACGCGTCCACACAGGCGGGCAAGCCGACGAGTTGAATCGTTCGCTCAATGCTCGCGCCTTCACCACAGGCAGCGACATCTTTTTTGGCAAAGGCCAGTACGATCCCGGCAGCACCGGCGGCCAGGAGTTGATCGCCCACGAGTTGACCCACACGGTGCAGCAGGGCGCGGCGGGCGTGGCGCGAACCTTCCAGCCCACCACAAAAGCCGATCCGCAAGTGGTGCAGCCCTACCGATCCATCCGCCCGGAAGATTATGCGGTGGGCGACCAGGGCGCAAAATTTGTCACGCAAAAATTGGAAAGACCGGGCGGAATTCCCCAGTATGTGAGCGAAACCAAAGAAGTGCGCGAGGGATCTCGTGGTCTCGAATCTACATATGAGAAACGAGATATTAAGAACCAGAACGTGCTTGCCCAGACGCAAGAACGCGGTGGTTATGTGACAACACCCCCCCTGAAGGTAGCCAACACAGGTGAGATGGCTATCGAGGATTCGGGAGGAGAAGCCAAGGTCTTCTATGCAACCGATGCTGTGGCCCAGGAAAGCAACCGCAAGTTAACAAAAATCGGCTCTGCCATTGGGTTGGATGCCAATGCCAGCGAATCGTTGGAGGTGCCGGATGTAAACGACACCTACCACACAGTCAAAATGCTCCGGCCAACCTATCGAGGCGTGTTAAATGATACAATTGGCGCCATCAGCATCTGCACCGACTTTGTGAAGAACATTTTGGGCGTCACCGAAAATGGCTCTCGGGTGGCTGTTCTCCAGAAAGCCCAGTGGGAGCAGGGGACAAGCACTGAACCAGAATACGAAGCACCGATCAGCAACTCGGAATCGGAGCCAATAAAAGAGATTGTGGGTTACATGAACCGTGATCGGTTCGAAGGTGCCCGGGGTTTGAAGGACGATTTGCAGGGTTTTTCAACAAGCGACGTCGATCGGGATTCAGGCGAAGTGATCACCGAGTATCAGGGCATGTCTCGCAGCCGGTTGGGTGGGCGTTCGCGGGAATTGGGCATCAATCAATATGCCAACCCAGAGGTGGGCGAAGGATATGTGACAAGCTCCATCCGCGAAGCACCCGACGAAGGTCGCTTTTCCACAGTCCAGTATCTCCATGCCATCAATCAGGTAGCCAACAGCACCAAGCAACAGAAAGCCGCCATGCACAAGAATATCCGCATGTTGGACCACATCTGGGGTATTCATTATGCCGGTGTGATCGCCAAGAGCGGCAGTGATACGGTGACTTTTGAGAACTATAATCGGGACCAAATTATCAAGTGGGAAGTAGATACGCTGATCAACGGCCTGCTTCAGCAATTTAACGCTTTCCAAGGCATTGTGACCAACGCGATTCAAGACCCAACCGACACAGACATCACCGGCGGCATTTCACCGACGCTTGTCACCCGCATCGCCGAACTCCGCAAAGTGATTATCAAGGCAAAGGATATTGGTGGTCTGGGGGTCGCTTTGCAGCAGCGGTTGGACGAATATGCCACAAGCTATGCTGGGGTGATGGGATCGAGCAATAAGCTCTATCACTTCAAGATGTATGGGCAGGAAGAAGGGCAGAGCTTCCATGAGCAGTGGAAAGATGTGACCGAGAACTCGGTCACCCTGCGCATCCGTGAATCTGGCTCGATTATGCAGAACAATACTGTGCAGCGCATTCAGACGAAATCGAACGACGCAGTTGTGGCTCTTGGGCGTGTCCAGGGCGGATTGCACAGCCGAGGGGTGATTGATCAACTGATTCAAAATATGATTCGCTTAGGCGATCAACATATTCTACTGGTCGACGAAGCAAATGCTGTGCGCGATTACAAGGCGATTGAAAGCCAGTTCGATATTCTGATGAAGCGCGAGGCGACTTCCTCTCTTTATGATCTCTTCGATAACTCGCAAACCGTGACCGGCCAGCAGGTTCAACTGCCCGGCGAGCCTACTTGTGATTCAGTCATCGCGCTGATTAATCAATGGATTACTGCCAATTCGAAATTTACCTTCTCAAGGACCGAATCTGCCCTGCGTCGGCAAAGGGTCGGCCATCTAACATATATCCGCACAGCGGTCAATGCGCTCAAAGCTGCCTTTAACATTTAGAATCACCCCAGACCGTTTTCCTCGAATCCCATCTTCACATAGCTGGCAACAGTGCCTGGCAGGGCATCCAACGAAAGAGTGTTGTCGGTGTCAATTGCCTTAGCCTCCTCCAGGATCATCTGCATCAAGGTACTGGGCGCGCCTTTGGCCCTGTCGACTCCAATCAAATTATCTGGCGAGCCAACGATATACTCCACGTGGGCGCCCCCGTTTACATCCCATTCGATCCAGGCTGCGGCTTGAAGCATCCCAGTGTCGTCGATTACCCCGCGAAACTCCTCGTTCTCATCGCCTTCTTCCATCGACGATCCTTCATCCTCATCACTGGAAGGCAGATTATCATAAATATCTGTAGCTACTGTGTGGGCACGATCATACAGGTCCCGTTTACTTATGTCATCTTCTTGGTCAGACAACACGGTGTACCGCTCCAACCAGCCCCATATTGCTGCGTCTATCGCCTCGTCTGGCTCGGTGACATAGTTAAAGTTGTTGGCACGCTGCGTCGGAGCCAGTCGACCACCGTTGCGTAAGGTCATTGATGTTGTTCCCTCGTCACCCGGCTCCCGAGCAATAAGGCGGAATCCTACATTACGGACAGATCGATAGAAGTTCGCTCCTCCCAAATCGACAAAGAGATCGTCTTTCAATCGGCGTAGGAAGGTAGCGTTATCTCCCAGAGGATAAATAGGTACATAGCGAAAGGTAGAGCGATCGTATTGGAACATTTGTTGAGACTCATGTTTATAGAAGTCTCCCTGTCGCTCCAACTGGACATTTAGGTCTGGTGCCCACACCATGCGTGGATCGGCCCGTTGGGTATATTGTCGGGTGTCTTCGTTGTAGATGTATCTGGCCGTATGCCAACCGTGTTGCAAGTCCCCAGCAGATTTGCGCACAGTGGCTTCATTCCGCTCCCGGCTGACCAGTTCCATAATCTGCCCGGTTGCATCTCGCGTATCTCTCACCCGCCGTGTCCTCGGCGGACCATCAACAACCAATTGACGCTGGATGGTGTTTGGCTGAGCCGTGAAAACCCGTGTCGCCGGGTTCGCCTCGCGCGCCGGTGAGCCGACACCCCGGTTTGCGTCGATTGCTTTTCGTCGGATTTCGTGGATCGGTGGAGGTGGAGCAAAGACGGTGATCGGGGATTGGTGATAGCCTTCACTCTGGGGTGTGGCCGTGGGTTCGGCATAGCGGGCTGCCCAAATGGGTGGCGCCATTTGCTCCTCGTCCCGTTGCACTGCAGAGCGCTGCACCCTGGGTGTCGGCTGCTTTGGGGGGTGCGCGGGAATGTCGCGCCGAATCTCCGGTTGGGAGCCAGAGCTTAGCCTGGTCTGTAAGATGTGTTCAGTGGCTCGGTTGCCGATCGTCCGCTGCAAGTGCTGGATGTCGTCGGCGCGCAGGGTGCTGGGTAGTAAGTCGGCGCGACGCAAAGCACCGCGTGCCGATGCCGCCCGCATGTGGGGTTCTTGTGTTGAATGGTTCTGCCGAGCCCCGCTCTCTCCCCCGGCCTTCTCAGGTTGGGTGTTAGATCGTTCAGCCACGTCGTTTGTACCAATGGTTTGTTCCAAGACACATCAACATCAAAAACTCTTCCTGTCCATCAACCAATCCATCGCGGGATAGGCTTCTCCGGTTAGCTCGGGCACGGCCATGACACCTTCCAGTTCGACCATTCCCATGTTCAAGGCCATCAGCGTGTTGTACATCTGGTCCGACTTGGGTTTGTAGTGGCCGCTGTTTACATCAATTCGCTCCAAGTCGCCTGGCTTCTTGAAATGCATGTGGCCTGCGCCCTTTACCCCTTGCCCAGCCATAAACGATGAATGGTGGACAATTCCTTTCTTTGTGCTCCCACCCGGGCTTGCGTAAAATCTATTGGCCTGGCTGAGAACGTAGATGTTTTCGCCATCCAACGGTGCCTTGCTTTTCTTGTATGTTATCGAGCGGCTCAATTTAAGCTCGTAGGCCGAGCGCTCCTCTTCATCAAAATAGTCCACTTCGCCCATCGGCCCAAGATTCCTGTCCATGGTGACAAGCCAATCAAAGAAGTATTCCTGCGAAGAACTCTTGGCCCATTGCCTAGCGTGGGATTCCAGACC
>JAHEML010000753.1 GCA_024643705.1 Caldilineaceae bacterium
GCGATCCCTCTTTGATCTATATGACTATCATTGGGACGGGAAGCTCTCTCAACAATTGGACAATTGGTACGCAAAACCCGTAACCTTGCGAAAGTCTGCGGCCTTTCCCATCTCTCTGCCCCATCCGTTGCGTTGGATTGCCGATCACCGAAGCGATTCGGATTTACCCGGGGTTTCTGAAGCAATTGTCCACGGTGACCTGCATGGCAGTAATCTGCTTCTGGACGACGACTACAATGCATGGGTGATTGATTATGAAGATACCGGCTATGGACACGTCCTGCGTGATTACGCAGAGTTTGGCCAGAACGTCTTGACACGTCTTCACCCAGGGCCAGATGGCTCCTTGAGATGGCTCTATCTCCTCGCTGTCAATTTGGTTTCGTCAACACGTTCTGATGGAGGAATGCCTCTTATCCCTGAGATTGATGCTCATCCTGCTTCTGCTCGCGCACATAAAATCCTGAGTGCTATTCAACGTATTGCGGATCAACAGACCCAATATCAAGATAACCGGCAACTTCTCTGGGCGATCCTGTTGGATATTGCTAAAGTCTACACAGCCCTAATTAAAGACCGCAGACGACAGAAGCGACTCTTATACCTCGGTGGCATCATATGTCACCGTCTTGATCATTGGGGCGATGAACAGTGGCCACCACAAGATTGGGCAACGATTGTCTGGACATCCACTTAACCTAGGAGCACCCATCCCCATGCCCACACCCGAAATCGGCCCAACCCACCCCGTCACCTACCGCGCCGAGACCCTGACGCCTGTCTTTGCCCTGCTGCCCGCGGGCGAATCCGCTGCGGTTGTCGCTTCGGCCAGCATGGGAAAATCCCGTCTGGTGCAGTTCCTCCTACGCGAGGACGTGGCCGCCCACTATCTGGGTGACACCGCCGAGCGCCTGCTCCTGGTCTGGATCGACTGCAACCGGCTGGGCGATTTCACTGCCTGGCATCTCTACGAGCTGCTGCTGGACGCGCTCCTGGCCGCGGTGGAAGAGCGCCCCGCATTGGCCAACCTGCGCGACGAGTACCGCGCGCTCCATCTGGAAGTGATTCGCAGCGAGAACGCGCTCCTGGCCCAGCGCATTGTCGAGCGCTTCACCCGCGCCCTCTGCCGAGACCACAAGCTGACCCTATGCTTGGTGCTGGATGAGTTCGACGAAGCCTATGCTCGACTCCCCAGCCAAGTGTTGGCTGGTCTGCGCGGCCTGCGCGATGCCAACAAATACCGGCTCTGCTACCTCCTTTTTGCCCGCCAGCACCCCCAATACCTGCGCGACCCCGCCGACTGCGAAGGTCTCTACGAGCAGTTCTCCCGCAATGTTCTCTACTTGCAACCCTACCGCCCCGACGACGCCCGCCGGGTCATCCAGCAGTTGGCCGAACGCCGGGGATTGGATGAAGCCCTGCTCAGCGATAGGGTACTTGAAGAAATGTTGGCCCTCAGCGGTGGTCATCCAGGGTTGCTGGTAGCACTGCTCAGCGGGCTGGCCGACGACCGGCCTGTCAATATGGCTGGGCTTGGCATGTGGGCGCAAGGCTTGGCAAAAGTCCACGAAGAGTGCCGCAAAATCTACGAAGGGCTCCGGCCAGACGAACAGGCTGGGCTGCGCCAGCTTGCCAACGGTCAAGCACCGGGCTATGCGGTGATTTCCCTGCTGGAAGACAAAGGGCTGGTCAAGGGCAAAACGACCAACCGGGTGATCTTCTCCCCACTGTTTGCCACCTTTGCCAGGCAGCAGACAGACGCGCCAGACACAGGCTTCTATCTGGACAAAACAACCGGTCGGATCACCGTCAACGGTCAGGTACACACCGACCTGCCTGGGCTGCTCTATAACTTGGTCTGTCTTCTCTACGACAGAATGGGTGAAATCGTCAGTCGCGACGACATTGCTAGCGCCCTCTATGGCAGTCCCGACAGCATCTCCAACAGCCGCATCGATCAACTGATAAGACGTTTGCGACAGGTGATCGAACCCGACCCTGGTAACCCCCAATTCCTCAAGACTGTCCACGGACAGGGATACCGGCTGGAATTGGACCCAGACACGGACAATGATGCCGAATAGCTGGCCCCACTTTCTTCAGACCTGAACAGCTATTTTGACCGCGCTCCTTCACCAATCCCCCGAACAAAATTTACGCCGGTTGACCTCTTACCCCCCTTGGCCGTACAATAGTGAAACCGAACTTTCTCTACTCAAATTTCAGGCCAAAGGGACACCTATGACCCAGCCCATTTCTTTTTTTGATGTTGCCCGCTTGCCCATGCCCGGCGACAATGTTGCCATTGCCACCCAGAAACTCCCCGCGGGCACGGTCATCGAACACAACGCCCAGCAGATCACCCTGGACTACACCGTGCTCGAAGGCCACCGCTTTGCCATCGCCCCTATTGCTGTGGGCGATCACCTGCTCTCTTGGGAGCTTCCCTTCGGCATCGCCATTGCGCCCATTGCGCCGGGCCAATATGTCCATAACGCTGAAATGCTGGAAGCCCTGGGTGGGCGTTCCATCAACTTTGCCCTGCCCGCTGCACCCAATTTCGCAGACTTTGTCCCCCCCTACATCCTGGACGAGGACACCTTTCAGCCCGCCAAAGCGCCGCCGTCCTATGCCCACCAGCGGGGCTTTTGGGGCTATCGCCGCACTGATGGCCGGGGT
>JAHEML010000754.1:0-1450 GCA_024643705.1 Caldilineaceae bacterium
GGTGAGAAAATCGTGAATCTCTTTAGCGCTTAGGCTGATGCTGCTGTCGGGCAGACCCTGGGTATAGAGGGCAGATCGGTAGTCGGTGGCGGCCGCACCCAGCGAGTCCATGATTTCCCGGCGGCTGGCATCGTCGAATCCAACTGCCAAGGTGGGTTTGTGTGCGCCAAGAATTTCCTGTACCTGGCTCAGAAGCCCAGCCACTGCCGAATTGACAACAACAGTATCGTCCCCGGCCCGCTCCATTTGGTCCTGCCAGAAGGCGATAAAGCGGCGCAAATAGGCCGCCGTCACTACAGATAGTCCTTTGCCAGCCAAGGCATTGTTGGCGTCGTTCCACTCTGGGCGTTGGGTGTTCATCCAAATGCCACCCTCCGGCACCAGATTGGTCAACTTCGCCAGCAGCAGAACCAGCAGCTTCTCCTGCATGGTGGAATGGATCACCCGCCCGTCGCCATCCCGGTGCAGACGACCATCTGTGCCCATCTTTGCCATAGCTTCGCCAATGGCCTGCTCGCTCTCCCAGTCAAAGTCGATGGTGTTGTACCAGTCGGCCAGCATTTCGGTATAGGGCCGCAGACGATAGGGGACATTCGCATAGGCAAAAATAGCCCGGTTGTTCAGGCTGGGCAGCAGTGCCGGGTCTAGCTGGTCGGCGGTTTCCAGCAGCTTTTGCAGGTAGATAATCTGGTGATCGCTCCAATAGCCGATGTTGGACCAAGGATTGTGGGGTTCGGGCACTTCCCATTCAATCCCGTCTCGTGTCACCCGGTAGGGATTGTAGCCATCGGCTGTGGTCGCGTTGAGAAACTTGGCGATCAAGCCTTGGATGTAGGTGGGAAAGGCGTAGGCCAGGGGTTCCCAATTCTGGAAAATGTCCCGCCAGTTGCCCTGGTAATCCAGCCGGGGCGAGCCGTCGGCCTGGCGCAAATTGATGGAAAATTGATTCCACGGACGGCTGGGGTCACCGTGGCGGCGGCTGAAGGTGAGAGGCAGATATTCATAGCAGAGACGCATGAGAGCGGGCGAACCAGAGCTTGCCGCCCAATCGTACAACGCGCCAATCGAAACCCGGTCGGCCAATTGTGCCATCTGGTCGGACACTTCTTGCAGCACAATCCGGTTGCGCTTTGCCAGAAAGTCGGCAAAGTCACGTTTTGTCACCTGATAACCATGGGCAAAAATGCCGCCGCGCATCACATTAAAGAGCACGTTGGCGAAATGGTGCGCGCTGGTGGTGCTCTCCGCCGACACTTGCAGCCCGTCGGCCGCGCCCACATAGCCAACCAAAGCCTGGGTTCCGCGGTCTATATCCTCTTCCAGCAACGTCGCCAACATCCCGTGCTGCTTTTGTAGGAGATCGACCAAATCGACCACGGCTCCACTATCGTGGTTCACATCCGCCACCGTGTGCCAATGCCGTCCCTCTCCCGCGGCCAACTCCAACGCT
>JAHEML010000754.1:1460-2679 GCA_024643705.1 Caldilineaceae bacterium
TGCCTCGTATATCCGTCTCTGGTGTAAGTGGCCCGCCCTGGCGAAAAGCATCGATCTGCGTGGTGGAAAGCAAGTGGCTTCGGGCCTCCAGCCCCGTCTGCCAGACCACCGTCGCCTGGAGGGATTCGCTCGGCTCGGCCCGATCGGTCAATGTGGCGCTGAGGGCGAAGATACCCAGACCCGTTTCTGGCTCCAATTCGTTGCGTTTGTAGCCGTCGAGCAAGTTGCTAAAGGTGGTTTGCAGGACCGATGTGGCCCCATAGGGCAGCACATTTTGCAACCCATCGAGAAGTTCGATCCGGCAGGCGTCGCCGTTGTTGGTCAGCCAATTGCTTTTGACAAAACCGAAACGATCACCCGTGCGCCAGCCATAGCGAAAGGTCAAGCCCAGGTCGTGGTTGACCTCTTCAAAGATCAGCTTGTTACCATAAACGTTTTTGTACAGATGACGTTCGACCCGATAGGAGCCAGCGTAGAGCCGGGAAAAGGGTTCCCACAGAAATGTGTGGCCCTGGCGTGTGACCCGCAGGATGGTTTTGGCCCCGGTCTGCTCGCTGTGCGCGGCGATTTTATCGTCGGTTTCGTAGGGGAAGAGCGCCGAGTCGGCATTTCTGCGCCCCGCAGTCAGGCCGCCGGTTGTGGAGATAAAGAGCCAATGGTCTGCGCTGCTGACCAGGCTGATGAAAAAGGGGGGCATCTGGTCGTAATGGCCGATGCGGTAAAAGGTGTCGCCCAGCATCTCCACATAGTCGCCGGTCACAGGCAGGGGTTCGCTCTTCAATGGCGTGTCACCGACAAAAACATTCATGGGTTCATTTTCCATCAATTCACTCTCCTCGGGCCGGGCAGGGCGGATACTTTTTTGTGTTCATATGTTGATTGGATAGCGTTTTGGGAGCGCTCCCAATAAAGTACGGGCAAATGGTTGAATTGTCAATCTGTGGACGTCGATGAAATGATGACTTTCGGTATCTTGAAATCATCCACCGGCTGTCCCTCATCACGCCATATTGGTCAACATCACGCTATGTTGGTCAACGGAATCTCTGCCACCGTCACCGTCCCAAGGGCTGTCCGATGCTTATCCGCCTTGAGCCGGGTCCAGGGTTGCCAGTCTTCGGCTCGCCACGCGCCACCCTTGGCCGCGGGTATAGGGCGATTTTCGTTGTCGCCGTAGCGGAAGGCCCAGCCGGGGTCGCAGTCCTGGCAGGTCAGACAG
>JAHEML010000755.1 GCA_024643705.1 Caldilineaceae bacterium
TAGCAAAACCCTCCGCTACCTGGATAATGGTAGCATTGAATTGATTGATGTTGAGATCGGAGACCCTCAGCCTGGCGAAGTGCAGGTGGTGGGGGGAGCCTGCGGTATCTGCTCGTGGGATATTGCCACCGCTCGCTATGGCAAAGAGATGCACCCCAAGGCCCCGGCTGGTCACGAAGGGGTGGGCTACGTGGCAAAGGTGGGGGCGGGCGTGATCGGCCTGGCCGAGGGCGACCGGGTGGCCGGGGGTGGTTTTGCCACCCTGCGCAACCTGGCCGCCGACAGGGTCTACAAAGTGCCGGATTCCCCGCTGGCGGATGGGTTTTGGATCGTCGAGCCGGTCTCCTGTGCAGTCACCGGGCTGGATCATTGTCGTTTGCAGCCGGGGCAGCGGGTTGCGCTCATCGGCTGTGGATTTATGGGACAGTTGATTTTGCAGGGGTTGCTCCACGCGCCCTTGGCCGAACTGGTTGTCATCGACATTGCAGACAACCGCTTGGCCCTGGCACAACAACAAGGCGCAACAGAAACCATCAACATCAGCCAGGTAGATCGGGACGAACTGGCCGCCCGGCTGAAGTCACGGGGGTTCGACGTGGTGGTGGACACTTCTGGCAGCCAGGCTGGGCTGGATTTGGCAACCGATATTGTCCAACGGGGCGGGTTGATCAACCTCTTCGGCTGGATCAAAGGCAGCAAGGCCACCTTCGACCCGACGAAGTGGCACCTGGGTGGCTTTTCAGTGGTCAACTCGTCGCCTAGTTCCAGGCTGCGCGACCCCTTTCCACCTGCCATTGACCTCATCCACAAGGGTGTTTTCGACCTGCGCCCTCTCGTTACCCACACGGTTCCCCTGGCAGATTATCCTGACCTGATGGCAGAGATTCTGAGTGGGGATGGGGGGTATGTGAAAGGTGTTGTCACCCTGGAATAAGCGGCATGGTTCCCGAGTGAATATCCACAACCAACCATCTGAAAGTTAGACGATGCCCATCAAAAGTTTTGATTCCCTGGCTGAATTGGGGGACTATTTCGACAGCGAAGTTTTCCGCTCCATCGACGATGACACCCTTTTCGTCTTTGACAACAGGCAGTACCATTGGCTGCGCTACCGCTGGAGCCAGGGCCGGCGCGAGCTACGTTTTGTAGAGGAAGTAGCAGGTGGTTTGCCAATTGTGACTCAAGCATACCCCTAGCCACTCGATCTATCTGGATGACAGTTTGGGTGTCAAGGTTCGATCCGAGTGTGGGCCAATAGCCCGGCCATTCCCTTTTTTTCAAAGACCCGGCGTGCGATCTGCGCCGGGTTTTCTTTGCGCTCCAGCCTGCGCCACAAAGGTGCAAAAAATTGTTCTTCGCCCATCCCCCGCGCGGCCACCGCTGCTTCGGCCATCTCCACAATCTCTGCCAGAAAGTCCAGTTCTGGTTGCGGTGTATTCAGTCCAGCAATGATCACATGTCTGTGCCATGCGCGCATCCGCAGCCAGTAGTTGACGCCAAGCCGTTCAACCACAAAGGCATGGATATCTTCGGCAGCCTCGGTCAACCCTAAACAAAGCGCGGCGACGGCCATGGATTCGTCGGCTGGCTGCTGGCACGCGGGGCGTAGCTCGATGGTGGCATAGGCGGTGCGCAGGCGGGCACTGTGCCAGATGTAGTGATCGTGGAGCAGGAAGTCGTCAAAATTAGCTTGACCATCTCGCAATTTTTCATCAAAGCGCTGCCAATCAGGCAGCAAGAGCGGGCCGTCGCGGCGCAGCAGCGAATCAAGCCGGGCCAGACGACGAATGAACTCCTCGATGGAATCATAGGCGGAAATAGGCATTCCGTGGCGTTGATCGAAGGGAGTTGTGCTGCACATATGCCCCTCCCGCGCCGACAGATACCCCAGCAGACGCCCGCCCACTACCGGAGAATTGGCGCACAGGGCGATGATGACAGGAGCCATGAGGAGGCCTGTATTCAATTGGGTGAGCAGTTCGGGGCGGGCCACATCGATCTGGGCCTGGTCGCTAGCTGTCACCCCATACCAGTACCACTCGTCGCCCATGCGCTCGACCAGAGCTTCGTAGCGCTGCTTGGGCGTTAGAATGCTTGGCGACGGGATAGAAAGGGGCTGGATGCCATAGCCGAGCAGATACCAACCCCGTTCAGCCGCGGCCTCTACCACCCGCACCAGCGCGGCCTGATAGCATTGCTCCACCTGAAAAAGGTCGGCGCAGGGCCGGGTGTTGATTTCGATTGTGCCTCGGCCCACTTCCAGAGCATAGCTGTAATCCGTCCCCGACAGACCCACCATCAATTGCCGATAGGCGGGATCGTAGTGGGGTGTAAGATCACCGGGTGCGGCCAACCGGGGCAAGAGTTCGCTCACATCCACCGCACCCCCTGCTCCATCCACCAGGGGATGCTCGGCTTCGCGGCCAATGGTGCGCGGGCCTGTCAGTGTTGGGGGGAAGGCAGAGATGAACTCATCAGCAATCGATTCGATGGTGGCAGGGGTCGATTTCATGGGTGAGTCTGAAGAATCTCGTGCAGCCGCTCGTTTCCCGGCGCGGTAGGGTAATACTCAAATTCCCACAGATAGCCTTCTGGGTCCGCGCCGTAGAAGAATTCCAACTGCCCGGCCACATCCTCCACATCCAGGGTCTGCAAACCGAATTCTGGAATGGCCTGAAA
>JAHEML010000756.1 GCA_024643705.1 Caldilineaceae bacterium
GCTTAAAGGTGTCGTGTAGATCGGGTCGCCGTAGCTGGTGTGGCTTTTCACGGCCCCGTCCGGGATGTCCAGACTACCCGGTGGGCGATTGGCGTCGATCAGCACCCGGGCCATGGGCATTCCGATCGCTGCCAACGTCCTGGCGTCTCTTTCCAGGGTCGGGTGTGCGAAGTCGAATATCAGATCATTCCACAAGTCACACTCGTTGTAGATGGTGACATCATCAATTGCCAGGCGACTTGAAACGGACGGGGGGACCGACAACCCAGCATGGGGGATGCTCTGTACAACAGGCAGGATATTTGAGAGTGAAGCGGGCATGGCAAGGCAACCTGGGTGAGCGGTGGAACGGTTGAGCGACTGAGCGGTTGGTCAGACGCGCACGATCCGCGGTTTGTTTCATGTCAACTAGCCCAGAATCACCGGTTCTTCTGGGTGGTGAATCAAGAGGGGTTGCTCGCTTTGGGCCAGAGCCACAACAATTGTCAGCGGGCCAAGCCGTCCCCAGAACATTGTAAACGCAATCAGAAAACGCCCCCAATTATCCAGGCTGCTGGTAAAGTTGAGCGAATAGCCCGTGTTGGAAAAGGCGCTGACCACCTCGAACCCTTCCGCGAAGATTTGGCCTTCGCCCATGAGCGCAAGCGCCAGGGTGATCGTGGTGACCAGCAGGGTGCTTACCGTCATGATGGCAACGGCTTTGGTGATTGTCTCGGTAGGGACCGTGCGATCAAAAGCGACAGCAGCGCTGCGCCCTTTAGCGGTGGCGATGACTGAAACCAGAAGAACCCCGACCACACTGGTGGTCACGCCGCCGGCCATGCTGGCCGGTGCACCGCCAATAAACATCCAAATCATGATGATTGCTTGGGTTGCTTCGCTTAGCTTTTCCAGGGGGATAATTGTCACGCCGGCTGTGCGTGCGCTGACGATCGTGAAAGCACTGACGCCGATCTTTTCGTACCAGGGGAGTTGCTGAAGAACTTCCGTATGGATGCTCCCATCGAAGAGCATTAACCCGGTGCCCACCAGGGTCAACACAAGAGTCAAGACCAGGGTGATGCGTGTATTGAGGGCAAGCATCCGATCCCGGCGATAGGAGGATATGTCGTACAGGACAGTGATGCCAAAGCCACCCAGAAGGATCAAGCTCCCCAATATGAACAGGCTAAAGAGATCGGAGCCATAGCCGAACAGATAGCCCCGATCTGTGCCGGAAAAAAGATCGAAGCCAGCATTGCAATAGCTGCTGATTGCATGGAAAATCGCCAGCCAAAGGGCTTCGCCGTCGGGGATGGTGGTACGCCAGCGCAGCCAGAGCAAGAGTGCGCCGATACCCTCGACGGAGACGGTGACAGCGAGGACATAGAGAGCCAACCGACCGACACCGCTCGCACGTTCTGCACCCAGGGACTGCTGGATGATGAAACGCTCGTTGAGCGTTACTCGGCGACCGATCAGCCGCATAAGAAGCACGCTGAAGGCGACAAAGCCCACGCCACCCACCTGCAACAGAACCAAAACAATACTCTGCCCGAACCGGGTGAAATCGGTGGCGGTCGTCAGGACTGCCAACCCGGTAACCGTAATGGCGCTTGTAGCGGTGAAAAAGGCATCCATCCAGCCGATCGATTGGCCGGTTGCTGATGCAGCCGGCAATTTGAGCAGTAGTGTCCCAATCAGAATCAGGAGGGCGAAGCCGAGAATAAGCACCTGGGGGGTTTGCAAACGCCCACCAGAACGCTTGTTCGGTGCGTGCGCTGGCGTCCAGTCGGTAGCGGCTGTATGATCGTCTGGGCCTGTGGAACGCGAGCCGAGAGGGATCTTCGATAAATAGTCAGCAGGGCTACTATCGTGCTCGGATGAAGAGGAGGAAGATTCTGGCATGAGGTGGCGGTTGCGGCAGTGATGGGTGCGGTTGTGGTTTCAAACTGTGACGATTGATACAGCCAGCTTGCTTGTCACGAGCTGGGGATATTCGGCGTATGGAGTATGTGTTGATTATGCAATGGGCCGTGCCAGAGGTCAAGATCGAGGGGGCATCGGGCGAGAGCGGGTCCCTCGCATATATTTTACTTTGTATAATTTTCATTATACCGAATAAAAATATGAAGCAGAGGAGCGAGGGACATCTCACTCCCCCCTGCCCCAAGTCCCCCTACCCTTTACAGGCAGAGACATTGTCGAAGTCCATTTGTTTCGGGTCTACGCCAAAGAGATGCTTGGTGCGAGCTGCGGGACGTTGCCAGTGCTTTGGTGTGTTCGCTGGCTTGCTGCGTGCGTTGTTTCGCACTCCCCATTACTCGTCCTGTGCACCCATTTTGCACCCGCCCCCCTCCCCCACCGACGTGCTATTGTCAATGATCGGGCGATTGGTCATCGTAATTTTATGCCAAGGGGCCGTGGTCGACATTCAATTCATACCCCTTGGGAGCACAATCGGCAATGAGATGAGGGAGAACCACGGGGAACGCAGATTGCACAGATTTCCACTGCACCTTAGTATTTTTTGAACATACGTTCCGATCGGGTGTTCCATGCTTTTTCGTAAATTAAACGCCGCGAAAAGGGCACAACCCACGAAATTCAGCTTGGGAAGCTGGCGTTCTATTCATCGCCTGTTTCAATCCACGCCCCCCGTGAGGGGAATACGATGTACTTGCCGTACTTGACCA
>JAHEML010000071.1 GCA_024643705.1 Caldilineaceae bacterium
CGAAAACCCAGTCGGGCGCAACCTGAACGTGATCGTCTGGCACTTTCAACGGCTGATTCTGACACCTGGCGACGCTGTCTTTGGCGAATGGCACGAAAGTGGTGAATTGCCGCCCCATCCGCTTGGGGTGGATCGGGTTTTTGTCACGGCACGGGTGCATAGAGAGGGTGTGTAGCGTATTGCGTGTTGCGTAGGCGGGAACGGTTGGGATGCTATCGATTGTTGCCGGTGAAACGTGATGCGTGAAACGTGAAAAAGGGTGGATGTTCTCACGCTGCACATTTCCACAAAAAAGTTAGCCTCTACCCGCACAACCAGCGTCATCCGCATTTTATTTTTTCAAATCGAGGTACTGAATGTTCAAAAAAGTATTGGTTGCCAACCGGGGCGAGATCGCCGTACGGGTGTTGCGGGCCTGCGAGGAGCGGGGCATTTCCACAGTGGCTGTCTTCTCCGAGCCAGACCGCACCGCGCTGCATGTGCGCTATGCCAACGAAGCCTATTGCATCGGCCCCGCGCCCAGCCGGGAAAGCTATCTGCGCATCGACAAAATCATCGATGTGGCCCGCAAAACAGGTGTAGACGCCATCCACCCCGGCTATGGCTTCCTGGCCGAAAATGCGTCCTTTGCCGCGGCCTGCCGGGATGCGGGCATCACCTTCATCGGCCCCAGCCCCGAAGCCATTGAAAAGATGGGCGACAAGCAGACAGCCCGCGAAACTGTTGCCAAAAATGGCGTGCCGCTTGTGCCCGGCTCGGCCAAAGGGCTGCGCGACGACGAACTGAAAGCCGCCGCGCTCAAAATCGGCTTTCCGCTCATGGTCAAGGCGACGGCGGGCGGCGGCGGCAAGGGGATGCGTGTTGTCCACGACCCCTCCCAGTTCACCAGCTCGCTCTCGGCGGCCCGGCGCGAGGCGGGCAGTGCCTTTGGCAACGACGAAGTCTACCTGGAAAAGTACATCGCTTCGGCCCGCCACATCGAAGTGCAGATTTTGGCCGACAACCACGGCAACACCATTCACCTGGGCGAGCGGGAGTGCAGCATCCAGCGCCGCCACCAGAAGCTGATCGAAGAGTCGCCCAGTGTGGCCGTAGACCAGGCCATGCGGGATGAAATCGGGCGCATTGCCATCGCAGCGGGGGAATCTGTCAATTATTCCAACGCAGGCACCATCGAGTTTCTCTACGATTCCAACGCCAACAAATTCTACTTTTTAGAGATGAACACCCGTCTGCAAGTGGAGCATCCCGTTACCGAAATGGTGACAGGTGTGGACATCGTCAAGGAGCAGATCGCGATTGCGTCGGGCCGTCGTCTGCGCTACCGCCAGGAGGATATTGTCCCCAAGGGTTGGTCCATCGAATGTCGCATCACCGCCGAGGACCCTTTTAACAATTTTATGCCCAATAGCGGTGTGGTGACCTATCTGAAAGAGCCAACCGGCCCCGGCGTGCGGGTGGAGAGTTGCCTCTATCGGGGTTTCGAGGTCAGCCTTTTCTACGACCCCATGGTGGCAAAGCTGGTGGTGCTGGGCGAGACCAGAGCCGAGGCCATTTTGCGCATGCGACGGGCGATCACCGAATACCGCATCGGCGGCATCAAAACGTCCATCCCCTTCCACCAAGAGATGATGATCAGCACGGAATTTATCTGGGGGACATTCGACACCAGCTTTTTGGAGCGTCGGCGGCTGATGGCAACCGAGAAACCCGCCGACGATCAGGCCCGCATTGCGGCTGTGTCGGCGGCGCTCATTGCCCACGAGGCAGGTCGGCGCGCCGTGCATATCGGCGATCAATCACCCACAGCCAGCCAGGGGAGCAACTGGAAGACAGCCGGCCGCATGAAGGCCACAGGAGGTCGCTGGTGAAATACTTTGCGGCGGTGAATGGACTGGAATACGAAATTGAGATCGAAGGCGGCGAGGTCTTTGTGGATGGCGAGTCGATTGATGTGGATGTGAGCCAGATCGGCGTTCCCGAACTCTACAGCATTCTGCTGGACGGAGCGAGCTACGAGGTACTGGTAGAAGAGGAGCGCCAGGAATACGCAGTGACTCTGGCTGGTCAGCAGTTCCACGTGCAGGTAGAGGATGAGCGTTCCCGGCGGCTGAATGCAGGGCGCAAAGGGCCACTGATTCCCACGGGCGAGCTGGTGGTGAAAGCGCCGATTCCAGGATTGGTGGTCAAGGTGCTCGTCTCCGAGGGAGACGATATCCCGGAAGATCACCCGTTGATCATTCTGGAAGCCATGAAAATGGAGAACGAGATTCGATCCCTGCGCGCCGGCGTGGTGCGCTCGGTGGATGTGGCTCCGGGTCAGCGGGTGGAGCAGGGCGCGGCGCTGTTGGTGCTGGCGTAATTGGCATAATTAGTAGCGTTGACATCCTTTCCCAATCAAGACCTCGACAAAAGAGGCGTGAAACGTGAGAAAGAGCAACATTCTCGCGTTTCACGCCTCACGTTTCTTTATCTCTCCCTACGCCCCCGGAACAGCCGCCTCCATCAGCATCTGAATCCGTTCCACCATCTCTGCCGGGTTGGGGTGGATGCCTTCGGCCAGCAAACCATTGGCGAAAAGCTGTTCGATGGTAGCATCAATCAGCCGGTTTGCACTGTCGTTCTGAATCAATCCACTCAGGTTGCGTACCAGCACATGGCTCCGGTTCAGTTCCAGAATCTTCTTGGGTGTCTCGTAATCCTGTTCCATCAACCGGCGCAAACGCTGCATGTCCCGGTCGAACTCGTTCTCCGGCGAGACCAGCCGACAGGGGTTGCTGACCAGTTGCTTCGACTCGCGCACATCGGTCACCCGATCCCCCAGCGTCTTCTTGACCCGGTTCACCAAGGCATCGAAGTCGGATTCACCGACTTTTTCCGTGCTTTCCTCTTGCTCTCGTTCCGGCAACTTCAACCCCGCGTCGTCCACATTCTGTAGCTGCTTCTCCTCGTATTCCCGCAGCATGGAAGTCATGTAGCCATCAATGGGATCGACCAGGTAGAGCACTTCAATGTCGTTGGCCCGGAAATAGTCCAGATGAGGGCTGCGGGCAACGGTTTTCACATCCTCGCCCAACACGTAATAAATCTGCTCCTGCTCCAACTTCATGCGTTCCACATACTGGGCCAGGGTCACCCATTCATCCGGGCCGGTCTTGCTGGAATGGAAACGCAGCAGTTCCAGCAGCGATTCCTGGTTGGTTGGGTCCGAGGCCACGCCTTCTTTGAGAAAAATGCCAAATTCCTGCCAGAACTTGATGTACTTTTCCGGCTCTTTCTTAGCCAGCGACTTCAGTTCGCGGGTCAGCCGGTTGGCGAGCGCCCGGCTCATCTGGCGGATGTTGGGGTTGCTCTGCACCACCTCCCGCGAGACATTCAGGGGCAGGTCTTCCGAATCGACCACCCCTTCCACAAAGCGGAAGTAGTCGGGCAGTAGCTCCCGGTTGTACTCCTGGATCAAAATTTTGCGGGAATAGAGGCGCAGACCATGCTCCGTGCGCGCCGACATCAGCCCCCTGTTTAGCTTAGAAGGAATGTAGAGGATGCTGCGCATATTCACAGGCGCATCAGTGACCAGATGGATGTGCAGCAGCGGCTCTTCAAAATCGAAGGTAAGCTGCTTGTAGAATTCGGTGTATTGCTCCGCCTCGACACCTTGGGGCGTCTGCCGCCAGAGTGCTGTGCGGCGGTTGATCACCCGCTGACTCTCCTCTGTTCCAGCGTCTGTCTCAGCTTCTGCCCCGTCTTCCGCGTCGTGCTCGATTGGCTTTTCTTCCACCAGATAGATGGGGAATGAGACATAGTCCGAATGTTTTTTGACAATCTGCTCCAGCCGCCAGTTGTTGGCAAACTCGTCCGCGTCGTCCTTCAGCTTGATCAGGATTTCTGTGCCACGGCTGGACTTGTCCGCGGGTGTCAACTCGAACGAGCTTTCCCCCGTGGAATGCCAAGACCACGCCTGGTCTTCGGGCCGGTGGGATCGGGATGTGACGGTGACTTCATCGGCCACCATAAATACGGAGTAGAAACCAACGCCGAACTGGCCGATCACCTCGTCCAACGATGCTCCAGTTTCTTTTGCACCCTGCAAGAAACTTTTGGCCCCCGAATGGGCGATCGTGCCCAGATTTTGCACCAACTCGTCTCTGTTCATGCCAATGCCGGTGTCGCTGATTAAAAGCGTCTTGCTTTCCCTGTCCGCCCGCAAAGTGACGGCCAACTCTGCGCCGTGGTCCACCACATCCGCGTTGGTGAGCATCTCGAATTGAATACGGTTGAGCGCGTCGGAACTATTGGAGACCAGCTCACGCAGGAAGATTTCCCGTTCGGTGTAGAGGGAGTGGGCCAGAATATCCAGCAGTTGGCGAACTTCGGTTCGGTATTCCAGAGATTCGGGACTTTGAACAGTTTCTTGGGTCATAAGGAGTGCCTCCAACGAAAATTTTTTGTAGAATTGAAGAATCGGCGCTGAATTTGGGCAACACCACCATTGATTCTAACATAGAGGCACGCGTCGTTCTATGTTCAGACGTTAGCACTTTGTTGGCGTTTTGACAGCGAACTGTTTGTCCGCGCCTGATTGTCCCAGATGCCCAACTGTGTTAGGCTGCAACAGCAACAAACAGAAGAACCATGCTCAATAAAACCAACCCCCCGCCTGGCGCAACCAATCCCAGTTCGAGACGTGACAATATGAACCTTCGCACTTTTTTTGCCTACGATCCCCAAGACTCCGAAGATACTCGGCTGGAGAAATTTGCCATCTTTCTGGTGGCAAGCTCCTGTTGTCTGGCTGGAATCGTATGGTGCGCGATGTACTATGCCATCTTTGGCTGGGGATTCATCTCGTTTCTCCCTTTGTGCTTCGTCCTTTTTGTGGGCGGGGCACTCATTGTTTCCCATCTGACAAAAAATCACACGATTGCCATCTACATGCAGATCATCTGCATTATTTACATCACATCTATGCTACAGTGGAGCATTGGGGGTGTCTTTGCCTCCGGTTTTGTCATGGCATGGGCCTTTTGCGGACCGACTGTGGCACTGGTTTTCTTTTCAGTCAAACGATCCTTGCCCTGGTTTGTGCTTTATCTCATCAATCTGTTTATCTCCGTTCTCTTCAACGATTATTTTGCCAGCCACGGCCCAGTGGTCGCAGAGAGCACCCGCCTCTTCTTTTTTATCATGAATGTCAGTTTTTCCTCCACAGTCGTCTTTATCTTCGCTGGCTACTATGTGGCAGCGGCCAATCGAGAACGGGCCAAAGCCAACGCATTGCTACTCAACGTCTTGCCCAAAGAGATTGCACCTATCCTCAAGGCCAGCAACGCGACGATCGCCGAACATTATGATTCGGCCAGCGTCTTGTTTGCGGATATTGTTGGCTCGACACCTCTCTTCTCCGACATGGAACCCGCGGCGGCTGTGGATTGGCTCAACGACATTTTTTCCATGTTCGACGAGTTGGTGGACAAATATCAGCTTGAAAAGATTCGAACCATTGGCGACAACTACATGGTTGCCTCTGGCGTGCCAACCCCCCGCCCAGACCATGCCCAAGCGTTGATCCACCTCTCTCTGGATATGCTACATAGCCTGGAACAACTCCCCTCGCGCAACGGGAAACGCATCGACTTCCGCCTGGGCATCAACTCGGGCCCACTTGTAGCCGGTGTGATTGGCAAGACCAAATTCCATTACGATCTATGGGGCGATGCTGTCAACATCGCCAGCCGTATGGAATCCCACGGGGAGGCGGGCCAAGTACACATCACCGACGAGACCTATCGGCTGATCAAGCACGAATTCAATTGCGCGCCCAGGGGTACAATTGAGATCAAAGGCAAGGGGGAAATGGAGACATATTTTGTGACTTCTCGGAAAAGCCAAACCAACGAACCAATCTAAGGGGATCCTCACATGCCTATCATCGACGCCCACATCCACTATGGCGACGACGCACCCGAACTGCTGGCCCTGCTGGCTGAATTCGATCTTCGGCTCCACAATATCAATGTTGCCCAGGATAGCCACGGCGGTTGGCGCACAGACGCCGACCGCTATTGCAGCCTGGCACAGCAGCATCCCCAGCGTTTCGCCTGGTGCACCAGTTTCGACCTACCCGCAGTGGATGATCCATCTTTCGACAGCACCCAATATGTACGTGATGTGCTGGCCGGGCTGGAACAGGATTTTGCCGCCGGTGCAGTGGCTTGCAAAGTCTGGAAAAATATTGGCATGGAAGTGCGCTATCCCGATGGGCGCTTCTTCCACGTGGACGACCCGCTGCTCGCGCCCATTTTCGCATGGCTGGCCGAACGGGGATTCCCCCTGCTGGCCCACATCGCCGAACCGCTGGATTGCTGGTTGCCCCTGCGCGAGGGCAGCCCCCACTATGGCTACTACAGCCGCAACCCCGAATGGCATATGTACACCCGGCCCGACTATCCCTCCCACGGTGAATTGATGGCTGCCCGCAACCGGGTTCTGGAGCAGCACCCCAGCCTGCGTTTCATTGGTGCGCACCTCGCCAGCCTGGAATACGATGTGGATGTGCTGGTCGAAACCCTGGATCGCTACCCCAATCTGGCCGTGGACACCTCGGCCCGTCTGGGCGATCTGGCTGCCCAGGATTCGGCCAAGGTGCGCGATTTTGTGACGAAATACCAGGATCGCATCCTCTTTGGCACAGACGTGGTCATGCGCACGCCGCCCTCGTCCCTGCCGCCGGAAGAACGAGCGCAGATCATCGACGCGCTGCGCACCGTCTACACAACCCACTTCGCCTACTTTGAGTCGAAGGGGGCGCTGACGGTGCGCGGGCAGGAAACGGTTGGATTGGGTCTGTCGCAAGGAGTGCTGGAGAAGCTCTACCGCACCAACGCCGAGCAGTGGTATCCGCGGTTATAGAAAAACGCTATAGAAATCAAAAGTTTTCAGTTGGTCAAGATAGGAGCGAGAGACCCAAGTTTTAACGCAAAGGCGCAATGACGCAAAGATGAGGTAGATTTCTCTGCGCCTTTGCGCCTTTGCATCTACTAAGTAACTCGCGTTCTACCCAGTTACTTTTAGGAAGATTTGGGCCGCATGGCTC
The DNA here is from genome assembly GCA_024643705.1 of Caldilineaceae bacterium. Taxonomy (GTDB): domain Bacteria; phylum Chloroflexota; class Anaerolineae; order Caldilineales; family Caldilineaceae; genus JACQGT01. Next base: position 7,094 of record JAHEML010000071.1, read on the forward strand.
AATGGGTAGCTCTGCGTTAAAACTTTTGCATGAAACTCCGCTTCTCGCCCTGTCTTTGCTATAGCCAAAACGATTGACCGACGAGTTTAATGATCGTGGGCGTAGTGCTGGGCCAAGATGTCTGCGCCAAAGTCGTTGGCTGGGTCTCGCCAGACACTGTGGATGTGGTTGGCATCGTTCTGGGTGTTGTCGTATTCCACCAGGAAATTGGCGGCTTGTAGCCGGTAATAATGGCCTTGTCGCCGCTCGATGCCCCCGGCCCAGGCAAAGTGAATCGTCTCGATGCCGGTATGGTGCAGCCGGGCCGCTTCGATCTCGGCCAGTTCGTCGGGCATCCGGTGGATATATTCGCCGATCAACGCCTGCAAAATCTCCCTCTGACCACTGTTCATGGCCGCCGCGGCCAACCCCTTGGGGGTGTCGCTATAGCGCAGCGCGTCGATGTGGCTGTGCTCCAACCCGGCCGCAGCCCGCCACTCCTCGATTGCACTTTCGCCCAAATGCAACTGACCCGCGGCGATCTGCCGGTGATTCGATGTGACCATATCCGACGGTGCGGCGGGGGCCAGGATGACAGCGGCTCGCTGGCCTTCGTCCAACGAATGAATCAGGTCACGGGCCAAATCTTCCACGCCCGCCAGGGGGCGCAAACTGGCAACCGCGCTCAGGGGCATTTCGGCGGGATTGGAGCCAAAGAATGTGGGTGTGGGCGCAACAATCTGCCCGTTGACAATGGTGAAGTTGAGCGAAATGTGATGGCCCTCGAAGCGCCAGCCCCAAGGGTCGGTGGCGCTGGGCTGACCGAAAATAGAGACATAGTAGAGTTCGCCGTTGCGCCCGGTGTCGGGCCAAGTCCAGCCTTCCTTGAAGTCCAGGGTCATTTCCAAGCCCACAATTGTGGATGCGGTCACGTAGCCAGTGCGGCTCAACCCGGTGGCGATCAACTGTTCGGCTTTGCGCCGCTGGTGGCGATCCATGTTGGCAAAGGGCAGGCCACCCCGTGCCACGGGAGTAAAGTGCCAATCGGTGCGGGCTTCTTGCGCGGGGAAGGAAAAATGGGCCTGGCGTCGCTGATGGGGGGCCAGAGCTGTGAGAAAGTTCATGGCGGCTTCGCCCATGCGCTGGACGAGTTCACGCGCGCCAGTTCCGGTGAGTAGATCGGTTGGTTGTGACATTCGGGCCTCTTGGTTGGGTGGCGGGGATGGTTGTGCGCTTCGTTGACATCATACCCGATTCTGGTTTACCTTTCAACCGCTGAAAAGGCATGGTGTGGCGTAGAATTGGGTATGATGATTTGGTGGGTTTCGTAGGGTGGCTTTGGATAGCCGCCAAATATGGACCGACCAACCGTGTAGAGACGCAAAATTTTGCGTCTCTACTTCATTCGTTGACGAATGTGGTAGACTGCAACCAATACATGGTTCTGGCGTAATGCAAGAACAACGCGTCAAACATAAAAGCACACTATGCGGAGGTAATCAGTGCGCGCATCCCAATCCTTTGCCCCAGTCGCCACCACCCGAGAGGCCAGCCAGAGCCTGATCAGCGGGCTGGGCTTCGACTGGCTCATGGTTTTTCTCAGCACAGTCTTTGTCGGCGGCCTTTTTCTGGACGGCTGGGCGCACAATCACGGCAAGGTAGATCAATCCTTCTTCACCCCCTGGCACGCCTTCTTTTACGGCGGTTTTCTGCTCACAGGTGCAGCGTTGATCTGCGTGGTGTTGCTCAACCGCAGCCGGGGATATGGGCTTGCGCAGGCTATCCCCACGGGCTACCGCACCAGCCTGGCCGGTCTCTTTGTCTTTGCCGCGGGTGGCGTGGGCGATCTGGCCTGGCACACAGCTTTTGGGATCGAAGATGGGGTTGAAGCGCTCTTCAGCCCCACCCATTTGCTCCTGGGCATCGGCATCTCATTGATCGTCACTGGTCCTCTGCGTGCAGCCTGGAACGCAACAGGCCGAAATTCAAACTGGCGCACCCTCGGCCCCGCGCTCCTCTCCACCAGCCTCCTCATCACCACATTCAGCTTTTTCATGATGTTCGCGCACCCTGTCACCCAAGTGATTTCAGGGCGTTTCCACCGTTATTGGGGTGATGATGTGGGCACGGTAGCGGGCATGTTGGGCCTGATCATCACTGCTGGCTTGCTGATGGGGCCGGTGCTGCTCCTGTTGCGCCGTTGGCGGTTGCCTCAAGGGGGGATGACGCTGATTTGGGGGATCAATACTCTGGCGATGACCGTTCTCGACTTCGAAAAAGATGTACAATTCTGGCTGGGTGCTGCCATGCTGGCCGGGGCCGTTCTGTGTGAGCTGTGGCTGGTATGGCTGCGGCCCTCCAGTCAAAGGGCGGCCCAATTGCGTCTCTTCGCCTTTGGCGCGCCGATTCTGCTCTTTGGGGCCTATTTCGCCGGGCTGATGGCAACCGAAGGAACCCAGTGGTCTATCCATCTGTGGAGTGGGTCGATTGTGCTGACCGGGATTGCCGGTCTGCTGTTGAGCTATCTTCTCCTGCCGCCAGCGATTCCAGTGGATGAGGGCGCATGATCCTTTTACCCGCTCTCTCCACCGATCAGATGCGAGAAGTAGACCAGCTGATGATCGAGGAATATCATATTGAACTGCTGCAAATGATGGAGAATACGGGGCGCAATCTGGCCCTGCTTGCCAAACGCATGCTCGACAACGATGTGGCGGATCGGCCCATTGTGGTGCTGTGTGGGCGGGGCAACAACGGCGGCGGTGGACTGGTGGCTGCCCGCCATCTGCTG
>JAHEML010000757.1 GCA_024643705.1 Caldilineaceae bacterium
CACTGGTGGAACGGTCCTCAACTCCAGACAATCGCTAATTGGGTCCCACTCGACCCAAATGCCCCAACCATGCAGGAACGATTTCAGAGCCTATGGCCTGACTTTGCGCCGAAAATCAACCGGCTGTTGCCTGATTTTCACTTACCTCCATCTCTTCTGGATTTCGGTCGCGCCGCTGGTCAGAAGATGGATAGTCTCAATACCCGGTTGAGCCAGGCCCCGACCACCTTTATCCATAAAGATACACACCTCGGCAATCTCATGTTTGGTATCAATAGGGACGATCCGCCGTTGATGTTTTTGGACTGGCAGCTTGCTGGCATAGGGCGCGGGGTGAGTGATGTGACCTACTTCATGATCTCCTCACTCCCCATTGTCCTTCGTCGCCAATCTGAACGCTCCCTGTTGGAAACATACCACAGAGCCTTGGTGCAGCATGGGGTGCAGGGGTACGATTTTGAGGATTGTTGGGCTGACTACCAATGGTCAGCTTTCCGGATTCTCTGGATTTTGGTATATGTGGTCAGTGCGCTGAACGTAGACCGTCCCGATGGGCGAAGGTTCATCGAGGCTGCACTCACCCGCTTGACCGCCTTTGCCGAAGACCATGATTTGAGCAAGTTTCTATAGGGTATGACTCAAACACGAGAAGGTGGATCCCATTCATTGGAAAGGAAACCAGCTATGAATCTGGAACTTGATGGCAAGGTAGCTCTCATCACAGGCGGCAACTCAGGCATTGGGCGGGCAACAGCCCTGGCTTTCGCGCACGAAGGAGCTAAGGTCGTAGTCGCTGCCCGTCGTGCAATCGAAGGATCAGAAACGGTTGAGATGATCCAATCTATCGGCGGCGACGCAACCTTTGTTCAGACAGATGTCTCCCAAAAAGCCGATGTGATCGCAATGGTTGATCACTGCGTCGCCACCTATGGCGGTCTCGATATTGCCTTCAACAATGCCGGCGTCGAGGGGACGATCGGCGTTTCGACAGTCGATTACGACGAAGAGGTATGGAATCAGGTCATCGACATCAACCTCAAGGGGATTTGGCTCTGCATGAAGTACCAGATACCGCAGATGCTGGCCCGCGGCAATGGATCTATTGTCAACATGTCTTCTGCCTCCGGATTGGGTGGAGCCTCGCCTGGCATCGCCTACTCCGCCAGCAAGTTTGGCGTCGTCGGCATGACCAAAAGAGCAGCCAAAGAGTATGCACCTCACGGCATCCGCGTGAACGTAGTCTGCCCGGCGGTGATCAAGACGCCCATGGCCGACCGACTCGGACTCTTTGTGGATGAGGAGCCAATCGAGTGGGTAGGGACGTTTCACCCATTGGGACGAGCGGGCACACCGGGCGAAGTGGCATCCGCCGTGGTTTGGCTCTGTTCCGACGGCGCGGGCTTCGTCACCGGCCATGCCTTGGCGATTGATGGTGGCGCGCTGATTTAGCTACGAGCGCAGGAGAGAAAAGAGACATACATGAAATTCTACCAAGAAGCCCCCAAAGAAGTTCCCATCTTTCGCAGTTGCGATGTGATCGTCTGTGGCGGAGGGCCAGCCGGTGTGGCCGCGGCCATTGCCGCCGCACGCACGGGTGCGTCCACCCAACTGATCGAGCTCCGCGGTTGTGTGGGTGGCGTCTGGACAGCCGGGTTGCTCAGTTGGATCATCGACTCTAAAAACAAGCCAGGCATCATGCAGGAGATCACCGCACGGCTACGAGCACGGGGCGCTTGCACGGTTGACGAGAAAAAGTTCGTCGATTTCGACCTGGAACCAATGTATCGCGGCAAGGATTTGGAGCGGGACTTCAGCTACGATGCCGAGCAAATGAAGCTCGTACTGGAAGAGATGCTCCTGGAAGCAGGTGTGGATATTCGCCTGCATACGCGGGTTGTAGCTGCGGCAACCAATGACACAAATCGCCTCACCTGGGCGATCACCGAATCCAAATCGGGCAGGGAAGCCTGGCAGGCCCAAGTCTTTGTGGATGCCACAGGCGACGGTGACCTGGCTGCCCAGGCCGGTTGCGGCTACGATATGGGCCACCCGGAGACGGGCAAAGTACAGCCCATGAGCCTACTTTGTCTGGTCACAGGCATCCATGCTGATCAGGTCGAGCCTTTCATAACCGAGTGGCACACAGGGCTAAATCCGCCCAAAGCGCGATTGAAAGAAGCGCTTGATCGAGCGGGGGTAGATGTTTCCTATTCCAAGCCAAGCCTCTTTCGCATCTACGACGATCTCTTTGCCCTCTTCATCAACCACGAATACGGTGTTCTCGCCACAGATGCCGTGCAAGTTTCTCAGGCCACCCTGCGTGCCCGGGCCGAAATCCACAGAGCCGTGGATGCCTTGCATGGGACAGGTGGCATCTGGCGCAACCTACGCATTGTCGCCACAGGCGAACAGATCGGTGTGCGCGAAGCTCGACGCATTCACGGCCACCATCAGGTAACACGTCAGGACCTGATCGATGGTCAGCACCATACCGACGCGGTCGCTCGCTCGACCTTCCCCGTAGACATTCACGCCCTCGATCCAAGCAAGGATAAGAGCTACAGCCGGGCGGGCATCGAAGCCCTGCCCTTCGACATCCCCCTGCGCGCCCTCATCGCCCGGGATGTGGATGGGCTGATGCTGGCGGGTCGTTGCAACAGCGGC
>JAHEML010000072.1 GCA_024643705.1 Caldilineaceae bacterium
CGTAGTTGGCTTGTCCGGCCTGTCCCGACAGCCCCACCACACTGGTGATGTTGATGATACGCCCACTGCGACGGCGCACCATCCCCCGTAGAGCCGCTTTGGTTACATTAAAAACGCTGTTCAAATTGGTCTGGATAACCGTATCCCAGCCCTCTTTTTTCATCGTGAGCAGAAGGGTGTCGCGGGTAGTACCGGCGTTGTTGACCAGAATGTCCAATGGGCCAAGTTCGGTTTCTACCGCTTTCACCAAATCGGCAGCCGCATCAAAATCGCTCACATCTGCCTGGAACACGGCACATTTGCCCCCAGCCGCCTCAATTTCGGCGGCAACGGCATTGGCTCCCTCTGGGTTGCTGCGGTAGTGGACACCTACTGCCGCGCCCTGGGCAGCAAACTCGGCGGCAATGGCAGCACCAATGCCGCTGCTACTGCCGGTGACGAGGACGACTTTGCCGGAAAAATCCATGAAACAGTCCCTCTGAATGAGTAGGCCGAAAATTGTACACGGGGAAATATCTTCCCTGCGCCATTATACCCCACTCCGCGATGGAGACGAAAGCTGGTTTTAGCCTTTCGTGCCAGATCGCCCAATTTTTTCAAAGCTAACAGGCCACACCGGCCTACCGAAAATGCGCGACAAAAGCTTCAACCCCGGCTGGATCAGCCACGCTCATCCGTTCGCTCTTGCGCGCAATCCGCTTCATCAGCCCGGCCAACACATCCCCAGGGCCAATCTCGGCAAAGGTCTCTACCCCGGCGTCCACCGCATGTTGCATCGAGGCTGTCCAGCGCACGCTGCCGGTCAGTTGGGCTACCAATTCGCTGCGAATGTCGTGGGCGTTCAGGAGTAGGGTGGCGGTGGTGTTGCCAATCACCGGTGCGATGGGCTGGTTGATGGGGGTGGCGTCGATAACGGCCTTCAATTCTGCGGCGGCGGGGGCCATCAACGGGCTATGGGCGGCAATGCTCACGGCCAGGGCCACAACTTTGCGCGCGCCCGCGGCTTCCAGATCAGCCATCGCCCGCTCCATGCCAGCCTGATCCCCCGAAATGACGATCTGACCGGGGCAATTGTCGTTGGCTATCTGCACAACCCCGCCGCTTGCAGCCTGGGCTTGGGCGCAAACCTGATCCACGGTCGCTTCATCCAGCCCCAAAATGGCCGCCATCAGTCCGGGGCTTTTCTGCCCGGCCTCTTTCATCAGTCGGCCTCGTTCTCGTACCAGACGCAGCCCATCGGCATAGCCAATGGCCCCGGACGCAACCAGAGCCGAGTATTCGCCCATGCTATGACCAGCGAAAAAGGCGGGAGTGGGTAGAGCGCCCAGTTCAGTCTGAATAGCGGCCAGCGCGGCTGTGCTTGCGGCCAACAGGGCTGGCTGCGCGTTGACGGTGTCGGTCAAGCTCTCTTCTGGCCCTTCAAAGCAGAGGGTGCTCAGGCGAAAGCCAAGAATGTCGTCGGCTTCATCGAAGAGTGCCTTGGCGGCTGGATAACGTTCGACCAGTTTTTGGGCCATGCCAACCGTCTGGCTGCCTTGCCCTGGGAAAAGCAGCGCAAGGGGCGTTTCGCTCGTTCCATAGACAAATGATGGTGCCATGTCGGTTTTTCCTTGTACAACAAATAGGGGATTCGACCCCATTCTGTCGATATCCCCTATTTGTTCTGCATGAATTCCATTTGTGCTAGACTTCGGTCTCGTCTAGGTCCAACACTTGCAAACGGCCCATGTAGGTCCCGCAGCTTGGGCAGACCCGGTGGGGCAGAGTCTTCTTGCCACACTGTTGGCAGTTGACCAAGTGGGGGATGCCGATGGCATCGTGGGCGCGGCGTCGATCGCGACGGCCTTTGCTGACTTTACGCTTGGGTTGCGGTCCCATAACTTCGTTCTCCTTTGGTACAAAATTTCCGGCAAAAGTGCGGTCGATTCTCTTAAAATAGGGCCGTGGTCAATTTTTGTAGCCCTGGGTTTTTCACTGGGCTATTTTTCTTCGCTCGCATTCGGCTGTAGCGCCAGCAGCGCGGCCCACCTGGGGTCGACGGCTGGCTCGTCTTCGGTGCCAGCCAAGTCGGCGTGAACTTCGTCCATTTCGGCAATGCGCTCGGCAAAATTGGGACAATGATCTGGGTCGGCAAAGACACAACGAGGAACCATTGGCACGCTTAACCAGATGCTTTGACGCAAAACTTCGCTGATGTCCAAAATGTGGTGATCGTCAATAATCAGCGCGAAATCTTCCAGTTCCTCAGCTTGTCCTTCAAATTCGTCCGGGAGCAAAAATCTTCCCGTGGTTACTTCGGTCAGTGGCCGAAAATTTTCTTCAAATGCCACTTCGATCTGTGCGGATACAGGCTCCATACAACGCCCGCAGTCTACCTGGAGAGTCGTATCGAAGTTTCCCGTCGCCAGCACACCGCTGTGAGTGCGCAGCAGATGCAACGTGCCAATTAAGGCAGAGAGCGGAATGATATCCGGGTCCAGCTCGGTCAGGCTTTCGTCTAGCTGGTATGTCCGGGTGGTGCCGATTGGTTCTTTCAGTAACTGAGCAACATTAAACTGCATGACAAGCGCTCCTATTGCTGCGCTCCACGAAACAGCCGGTGCGGATTGATCCAACACCGGCTGCATATTCACGCAGACAGACAACTATTATAGAGTGGGCACGATACCCTGTCAAAACTGGCACGGGTTGAATTTCGACAGGGTGTGCTCATGATGATAAAATTTTCGGGTGCGCGCCGGTTGAAATAGTTTTCGCAGTTTTATGTGTGAAAATTGACGTATTTGCTAAAAGCGGTTATACTTAACCCAATACTATTTGAAAAACTCTCTTTTGGGGAAGACAATGACACTCGCATTAAGTGTGGATACCCAGTCACCAGCTTGGCAGATCGTCGAATATCTACAACGCCACGCATCTGCCACTATCAAGGAATTGGAGCAGGTGCTTGGAGTTACACCCACCGCGGTGCGCCAACATTTGAATGGTTTGCAGGCGGCGGGCTATGTGGCGCGTAGCACCGTCAATGCGGGTGTTGGTCGGCCTTATCATGCCTACTCGGCCACCGACGCTTCCCGCAAGCTCTTTGATTGCCATTGCGACGATCTGGCCTTGACAATGCTTGAGGAGATGTTTGAACTGGTGGGTCGGGAGAATGTGGCTCATCTGCTCAAGCGGGTGAGCGGGCGGCTGGCAAACCGTTATTCTGGCTCGGTCAAATCGCCCGTTCTGCTCAACCGAGTGCAGGAGATGGCCGGTGTGTTGGGGCGTCTTGGTGTTTTGACCGATGTTGTGCCCCAGGACAATGACACGATCATGCTGAAAACTTACAATTGCCCCTATCACGAATTGGCCTTGGAGCATCGGGAGATTTGTGATATGGACCAGGAAATGATGCAACAGGTTCTCGGCCACGATGTGGCTTTGCATGCCTGCATCATGGATGGGGACGGGGGTTGCTCGTTTACTGTTACCAAAGATCAGACCGTTTATTCATAGTTTTGAAGGAGCTTAGACCAACATGAGTGTTTTAGAGATTCGCAATTTGCACGCAACTGTGGGTGACACAGAAATTTTGAAGGGCGTCAATTTGACCCTGCGCAGTGGTGAAGTCCATGCGATGATGGGGCCGAATGGCTCTGGCAAGTCCACCCTGTCCTATATCATTGCCGGCCATCCCCACTACACAGTCACCGAGGGTGACATTTTGCTGGACGGTGAAAGTATTCTGGATATGGAAGCCGACGAGCGGGCGAGGGCTGGGATCTTTCTGGCCTTTCAATATCCGGTAGCGGTTCCTGGTGTGAGCGTTGCCAACTTTTTGCGCACGGCTGTTTCTAATGTGCGGGGCTACACTGATGGAAACGGAAACGGAAGCATGAGCGGTGGCGTAATCGGTAGCAACCTGATGCCAATGCGCGAGTTTCGTCGGGAACTGAACAGCAAAATGCAGGAATTTAATGTGGATTCCAGCTTCGCCCGGCGCTATTTGAATGATGGCTTTTCGGGTGGCGAAAAGAAACGCACCGAGGTGTTGCAGATGGCGATGTTGGAACCCAAATTCGCCATTCTGGACGAATCGGACTCTGGGCTGGACATCGACGCCTTGCAAGTGGTTTCCGACGGCATCAACAAACTGGCGACGGAAAATCGGGGCTTTCTGCTCATCACCCACTACCAACGTATTTTGAACTATGTCAAGCCAGATTTTGTCAGCATCTTCTTTGGCGGGCGCATTGTAAAAACTGGTGGCCCGGAAGTGGCCCAGATGTTGGAGGAGCGGGGCTACAAGTGGGTGGAAGAAGAATTGGTCGGCGGATTGGTGCCGGCGTAACGAAATACTTTTTTGAACGAAACAGCCTCGCAGTTTTTGTGAAATGTGAGGCGTGACAGCAGACGACGATCCCACGTTTCACAGATCATGTTTCCGCTGCAAGCCGAATAATGTGTGCAAGAGTGATGTGTGCAAGAGTGATGTGTGCAAGCATGTGGCGCTTTCCAAGGAGCAATCAATTATGGCAGAAGTATCCGATCGCGAACATCTGGACGAAGTAAAGCAGGACTATCAGTACGGCTTTCACGACACGGAGAAAGCCGTCTTCAAGTCGTCTCGGGGCATTAGCCACGAGGTTGTCGAGCAGATTTCGAGGATGAAGAACGAGCCGGAGTGGATGCGTAAATTCCGCCACGACGCGTTGGACATCTTTTTCGCCAAGCCCATGCCCAACTGGGGCGCGGACCTGTCGGGCATTGATTTTGATGACATCTTCTACTATCTGCGTCCGTCGGAAAAAGCCGAAAAAAGCTGGGACGACGTGCCGGAAGATATCAAACGTACTTTCGATCGTTTGGGCATCCCCGAAGCCGAGCGCAAGTTTTTGGCCGGCGTGGGCGCGCAGTACGAGTCCGAAGTGGTCTACCACAGTCTGAAAGAGGAGTGGGAGAAGCTGGGTGTTGTCTTTTTGGACATGGACAGTGGCCTGCGGGAACACGAGGATTTGGTACGGGAGTATTTTGCCACCATTATCCCTGCCGCCGACAATAAATTTGCCGCATTGAACAGCGCTGTCTGGAGCGGAGGCAGCTTTGTCTACGTTCCCAAAGGCGTGAATGTGGACATCCCCTTGCAGGCCTACTTCCGCATCAACGCGGAAAATATGGGCCAGTTCGAGCGCACACTGATCATTGTGGAAGAAGGGGCCAGTGTTCACTATGTAGAAGGCTGCACCGCGCCTATCTATTCCAGCAACAGCCTGCACAGCGCTGTGGTCGAAATCATCGTCAAGAAGGATGGACGCTGCCGTTACACCACCATTCAAAACTGGAGCACCGACGTTTACAACCTGGTGACAAAACGGGCCATGGCCTACGAAGGCGCGACAATGGAATGGATCGACGGCAACCTGGGCAGCAAGGTGACGATGAAATACCCGGCTGTTTATATGATGGGGCCAAAAGCCCACGGCGAGATTCTCTCCATTGCCTTTGCCGGCAAGGGTCAGCACCAGGATGCGGGCGGCAAGGTTGTTCACGGCGCGCCCCACACTAGCTCGAAAATCGTTTCCAAGTCTATTAGTAAAGATGGTGGGCGGGCCAGCTATCGGGGCCTGTTGAAGGTTGCCAAAGGCGCGCACCACAGCAAGAGCAATGTGGTCTGCGATGCGCTGCTGCTCGACCCAGCCAGCCGCTCGGACACCTACCCCTACATCGAAATTGAAGAAGACGATGTGAGCGTGGGTCACGAGGCTTCGGTGAGCAAAATCGGTGAGGAGCAGCTTTTCTATCTCCAGAGCCGGGGCATCGGCGAAGACGAGGCCGCTGCGATGATCGTCGGTGGTTTCATCGAGCCGCTGGTCAAGGAACTGCCAATGGAATACGCTGTAGAAATGAACCGGCTGATCCAATTGCAGATGGAAGGCAGTATTGGTTAATGAATGACGGGTCGCAGGCGTTTTTGTTGTAGGGATAGGTCTTAGCCCTGTCCCTACAACCCCCGCAACCTGTCGTAATAATAGAGGATGACAAACGTGAGCGTATTGGTAAAAGAACCCGAATTGATGGACCCTGCCCCAGTGATGGCAGTAGCCGCTGATTTCAGCGAAGAAGGCGTGCGTGCCTTGTCGGCCAGCCGCAATGAACCTGGATGGATGCTGGACTTTCGTCTGGCTGCCTGGCGTAGGTTTGAGGCGATGGCATGGCCAAAATCCACCGATGAGTCCTGGCGACGCACTCGGTTGACTGGCTTCGATCTGAAAAACTTTACTGCTTATGCAACACCGGGCGCCACAAGCCGGCGGCATGAGCTTAGCCCTTTGTTGCAAAGCGAGCTGGGCGAGATGGAGAGCGCGGCCAGCCTGATTTTTCAGGATGGTGGTGTCCATTATCGCAACGATAACCCAAATCTGGCCGCCCAGGGCGTGATCTTCACTGATTTGCAGAGCGCGGTACAGAAACACCCGGAACTGGTGCGTCAGTATTTCATGACCCAGGCCGTGAAGCCCGACCACAACAAATTTACGGCCCTGCACGCAGCCCTATGGGACACCGGTGCATTCGTCTATGTTCCCAAGAATGTGACTGTGGAACTGCCCTTGCAGGCCATTTTGCACCAAAATCCTGGCCTGGGTGGCTACCATCACACGCTGCTGGTGGCAGAAGAGGGCAGCAACGTGACGGTGGTGGACGATCTGCTCGGTGGGGTGGATGGCATGCAGAGCGGTGTCATCGAATTGGTGATGAAGGACAATACGGTTGTCCGCTATATGAACTTGCAGGACTTTGACCACAGCGCCTGGAACTTTTTGACTGGGCGGGCTGTGATGGGCCGGGACACCGACCTGCGCTGGATTCAGGTTAGTTGGGGCAGCCGCACAACCAAAGCCTTTTTGGATTTAGAGTTGAACGGGCCTGGCGGTCATGGCGAGTTGCTGGGACTCTACTTCCCTACCGGTCGCCAGCATATCGATCACCAGACATTGCAGATTCACAATGCCCCTAACTGTTTCAGCGATCTGCTCTTTAACGGCGCGCTGAAAGACCGGGCGCACAATGTCTATATGGGCATCATCAAGGTGTTGCCCGACGCGCAAAAGACCGATTCCTTCCAGCGCAACGGTAATTTGATTTTGGATGGTACCGCCCGCGCCGACAGCATCCCTGGCCTGGAGATCGAGGCCGACGATGTGCGTTGTACCCATGCGGCCACGGCTGCCCAGGTGGAAGACGAGTATGTATTCTATCTTATGGCGCGGGGGTTGACGCGGCCTCAGGCAGAGCGTATGATTGTACAGGGCTTTTTCCAGGAAGTTCTGGATCGGGTTCCTGTTGAGAGTGTGCAACATAAGTTAGAGCGAGTGATCGAACGTAAGATTGGTGGATAATAAAAAGAGAGATTGAGAGATGAGGCGATCGGACCACCCGTCGCCTCATCGCCTCATCTTTTCCTACTCAAGGAGATTTCCATGGGCGACAAAGGCTACGTACATCCCGAAGTTTTGGTCAGTACTGATTGGGCGGCAGCACATGGCAACGACGCCAATGTGCGCTTGTTGGAATCGAATGAAGATGTGCTCTTGTACGACACCGGCCATATTCCCGGTGCTCTGAAGATTGATTGGCACGAAGACCTGAACGATGCTCTGGTGCGCGATTACATTGGCAAAGATGCCTTTGAGAGCCTGATGCGCAAATTAGGCGTAAACAACGACACCACGGTCGTCTTTTACGGCGACAAATCCAACTGGTGGGCCACCTATGCCTTTTGGGTCTTCCAGCTCTTTGGCCACACCAACGCCAAGGTGTTGGACGGCGGCAGGCAGAAGTGGATTGACGAAGGGCGCGAGTTAACACGCGAGAAGCCCGACGTTGCTCCCAGCAACTATGTGGCCGCGGAACGCAACGATGCGCCCGTGCGCGCGCTGCGCAACGACACGTTTGCCCACCAGGATGCGGGCAAACCCCTGGTGGATGTACGCAGCCCAGCCGAATATCGGGGCGAACTGCTGCACATGGCAAACTATCCTCAAGAGGGCGCACTGCGGGGCGGCCATATCCGGGGTGCACGCAATGTGCCTTGGGCGCGGGCAGCCAACGAAGATGGCACTTTCAAGAGCGCGGACCAACTGCGGGCGATTTATGAGACCGAACAGGGCTTGAAACCCAGTGACGAGATCATCGCCTATTGCCGCATTGGCGAGCGCAGCAGCCATAGCTGGTTCGTCCTCAAATATCTGCTGGGCTATCAGAATATCCGGAACTACGACGGTAGCTGGACAGAATGGGGCAACGCGGTCGGCCTGCCGATTGAGAAATAAATTGATTGCGTGCTGCGTATTGCGTAGATGGTGGCATTGACGGCCTGCCGGATTAGGGGTAGTGGATAGAGTGAATGCTCTTTCCATGCCCTCAATCATCAGAAGACCGACCAGCAACACTCAACATACGCAATACGTAGCACGCAATACGTAGCACGCAACAGGCTAATCAAACAATGATCGCTTCACCTTCCGTCACCGACCCCAAACTCGCATCCCTCCGCTCCCAATTCCCCGTATTGGAACGTCAGGTTCACGGCAAACCGCTTGTCTACTTGGATAACGCGGCTACAACCCAGAAGCCTTTGGCCGTTCTTGAAGCATTGGACACCTATTATCGCCGATACAATTCCAATATTCACCGGGGCGTACATACCCTGAGCGAAGAGGCAACCACCGCCTACGAAGATGCGCGTACCCGCATTGCCCGCTTGATCAATGCGGCCAGCGCCAAACAGACCATCTTCACCCGCAACGCCACCGAGGCGATCAACGTGGTAGCCCATAGCTGGGGCCGGGCCAACTTGGGGCCGGGCGACGAAGTACTCATCACCGAGATGGAGCATCACAGCAACATCGTGCCCTGGCAAATTTTACAGGAACAGTTGGGCTTCACCCTGCGTTACCTGCCAATCACCGACAGCGGAACCCTGGATTTGAGCCAACTGGAAAGCCTGCTCAACCAGCGCACCAAGCTCTTTGCCTTCGTCCATGTAAGCAATGTGCTGGGTACAATCAACCCCGCCGCCGATCTGGTGGCCGCTGCCCATGCTGTGGGCGCGTTGGCCCTGGTGGATGCCAGCCAGAGCGTGCCCCACATGGCTGTGGATGTGCAAGCGCTGGACGCGGATTTCCTCGTCTTTAGCGGCCACAAGATGTGTGGGCCAACGGGCATCGGTATTCTCTACGGCAAACGAGACCTGCTGGAGGCCATGCCCCCCTTTATGGGCGGCGGTGATATGATCCGCGAAGTGAAAATGAGCGGCAGCCGCTGGAATACGCTCCCCTACAAATTCGAGGCAGGCACGCCTGCCATTGCCGAAGCCATCGGCTTGGGCGCGGCAGTGGACTTTTTGCAGGAAGTCGGGCTGGATTGGCTTTGGCAACACGAGCATGCGCTGACCAGCTATGCATACGCCCAGCTATCCCAGGTGGAAGGCTTGCGCATCATTGGTCCAGGGCCGGAGCAACGGGGCGGACTGGTGGCTTTCACTCTGGGCGGCGTACACCCCCACGATCTATCGGCTGTGCTCGATAGCGACGGCATCGCCATTCGTGCGGGCCATCACTGCGCCCAGCCCATCCACGATCGATTGGGCATTGTCGCCAGCGCACGGGCTAGCTTTTATCTGTACAACACCTTTGAAGAAGTAGACAAACTGGTGGTAGGATTGGAGAAGGCCGCGCAGATTTTTGCGTTTTGAGAAGGAAACCGTATGACTTTAGCCCTCAAACTGACTGTCAAGCAGGTTTCACGGCAATTCTACTGCTCAATGCG
>JAHEML010000758.1 GCA_024643705.1 Caldilineaceae bacterium
CCCAATTCGAGAAGCTGTGGGGCGATATGACCGCCCTGCCCGAACTGGACTGCCGTTTTGTGGCTGTGCCCCGGCAGCGGGGCCAGCAGTTGAAAGAGGTGGACCAGCTCGACGGCTGGCTGCGGGACGGGTCGGCAAAGTATGTGGCGGGGTTGTGCGATTGGGCCACTCCTTCATCCCGTTAGCAAACATTCAAGCCCAAAGGGATGTTTGCTAACGGGGTGGAAGAAAGTGATTGTGGCTGCAATTTTTTGTCACATGTCTGTTCGCTCTGTTCCTTGTTCCAGCGGTGGCAGGGATTGTAGATAGAGCCAAATCGCGCTTAGCTCATCATCCGTCATTTGCCCGACATAGACCCATGGCATAGCCAACGGCATGACGCGCCCACTCGGTGTGATGCCTGTGCGTAATGTCGTGAGGAATTCTGTCTCTGACCAACCGGCCAACTCTCCGCCCGGCGTCAAGTTCAATGCTGTGACAAGCGCACCGTCCAGGTCTCGAATTGTGCCCCCATTCAAATTGACGCCGTGGCAAGCTGTGCAACCGAGTGCGAGATACTCGCCGTAGTCTAATGTGATGCCTGGCTCTGGGGGAGAAAGACGTTCGGCGTCGTGGTCGATCAAAGTTGCTTCAGAAACTGGCGCCTTCCCCAAGGTCAGAAGCAGGCGAAATAGGGGGCCGATTCGGCGTTGGGGGAGTGCGTTGTCGATTGGCGGGATACTTTTCAGGTAGGCAATCAGTGCTCCCAAGTCCGTATCACTCAATTGGTTCCAAATGCGCGCCGGCATTCCGATCAGACCGCGATCGTCATACCCAACGCCGTGCCGAATGGCGCGAATCCAATCTTCATCTGTATTGGTTCGGCCAACACCGCCTATCCCAGATGTCAGATTAGGGGCAGGAATGACGGCTAATATGGGTTGATTCATCAGATAACCACCGGCAAGATCGCTGCCGTGACAGCTCCCACAATAGCGTGTAGCTGCGATATGTTTTCCCAGAACGATGGTCGCCTCATCTGTTGGGACGGGAATCGGTTCAGTCGCAATGGCGAGATGTTCATAGTCTCGGTTCCAACGGATGGAGCTGACAATCCATACCAGAACAATACCAAGAATCAGAATAGCGACAATGCCGATTCCAACTCGTTTCAGACCTTTCCTCATATTGTCTACCCTTTCGTATTAACTGGCAGTTGTGCTTCAATGACAAATTCTGCACGATTGAGCGTTTGCAAGGGGCCGCGATGATGCCAATAGCGGACAAGGTTTTGAGGCACATACCCGTGGGCGATCGCCCAACGTCGAAGCAAGGCTACCTTTTCAAACTCCTCCACTCGATCATTTCCTGCACCCGAAAGCATCAGCGTGGCCGCTGTCTCGATCGTCGGTTGCTCCTGCACTGTGAGTCTGCCCAACCCCTCGATTACGACCTCATCTTGGGATTCTTCCACTCCAATTAAAATTTCATGTTGCCCGTCCTGAAGTTCGGGAGCTTCCAATGGGAGAATGACCTCCCCATGGAATACGTCGAGCGTGACACCGATGGAGCGGATAACGCCATTCTCGATCGCCTGATTCAGGGCTTTTGCTGTCCCCATCAGATTTTGTGAGTTGGATGATGGCCGCACAATCAGGGACAAGAATCGCATTGGGCCTAATGGTTTGAGCACGACATCCAGAATAGGAAAGTTGATTTCTGCTTCGATCATGCGCAGGCGAAATTCGACCATAATCAACTGTTTCTGCGCTTCACGCACCTCCTGTTGAATCTCGGCCTGTTTTAGACGCAACATACCGCGAATCTGTTCGGTGGGCATTTCGTCATCCAGCATCAAACTGATCTGTTCAAGGGACAAGCCCAATTCCTTGAGAGCGATAATTCGATGAATACGTGGCAACTGCTCAATTGTGTAGAAACGATAATTCGTTTCGGGATCTACGTGTACAGGTTTGATCATATCCAATGCATCGTAGTGGTGAAGTGTTTTCACCGTCACCTGACTCAAACGAGCAAATTCCCCAATTTTCAACATGATTCCTCGGCCCTTTCTCAGATGAAACGCGAATGATAGGACAGCCAGACCTTTTGATTTCTCAGTGTTGCACCTTGGGGAATTCACCACAATTGTATTCCCTACGGTAACAGGAGAGTCAAGTGGCAATTATCAATAGACCATAGGTAAAACCGGATCAGTTTCTTCTTGGCCTGAGTGGCTACGGTAAGTGTCCAAAGCCGCACCACCAGCAAATTCACCCTCGGGTGCCTCTCCTATGTGTCAGCCAAAATCCCCACTTCTGTTGTACAATAGACATTCTGTCAATGACCACTAACTGGAATGAAGAGTGGCAGGAGATCTTGTTCCGGTTGGGCAGATATTCGACGATGCTATCCAAAACTAAGCGGAGCCGCAAGCGAGTATGATTCTGATCACCGGGGCTGGGGGCAAAACGGGCAGGGCGATTGCCACGGCACTCTCGGCCCAGGACGAAGCTGTGCGGCTCTGGGTGCGCCGCCCAGAGCAGGGCGAGGGGCTGGCCTGCGCCGACTGGCTCGCGGGTGATCTCCAGGATGCTTCGCTTTGGGATGGCGCGTGTCGCGGCGTGCGGGCAGTCTACCATATCTGCCCCAATTTGCACCCCGACGAAGT
>JAHEML010000759.1 GCA_024643705.1 Caldilineaceae bacterium
CTGCGTTCCATCACCAAGATAGCAGCAGCCCCATCGCTGATCTGGCTGGCATTGCCCGCGGTGATCACCCCATTCTCGTGAAAAGCTGGTTTGAGCGCGGCCATTTTCTCCAAATTTGGTTCAAAACGGATGCCCTCGTCATAGTTCAGCGTGCTGACATCGCCAGCGTGGTCGACGGCAACCGGCAGAATCTCACGCTGGAAGTGCCCAGCTTTTGTGGCGGCCGCGGCTTTTCGATGGCTGTGATAGCTGTATTCGTCCAGGGCCTGACGGCTGAGGCCCCATTTCTGGGCAATCAATTCTGCCGAAACGCCCTGATGAAGCAGGGGATAGGGTGGGTTTGCGGGGAATTGGGGTGGATAGTCGCTCCCCATTGCTACCCGACTCATCGACTCCACTCCAGCAGCGATGACCACATCGGCATCGCCGGCTACGATCGATTGGGCAGCAAAATGCACGGCTTGCTGGCTGGAACCACACATCCGGTTGATGCTGACAGCCGGGACCTCCACGGGAAAACCGGCGTAGAGCGCGGCCAAACGCCCGACATTGGCCCCTTGCTCGCCAGCCTGGGTGACACAGCCCATGATCACGTCATCAACTTCTGCTGGGTTGATTCCGGCACGCTCCACCACCCCCTTCAATACCAGCGCGGCAAGGGAGATCGGCTCAATTTTGCTCAATGCACCGCGCAATCGCCCCACAGGCGTCCGTACAGCTTCGACGATAACTGCTTCTCGCATGGGATGGCCTCCAAAAACTCGTTGCTCATTTGTGCAAAAAAACGCAAATTGGGTATTGAAATCGGTTTAGTAGCGTGCTATACTGTCGTAAATGCGAGGAGAAAGCCTTTCTCTCGCATTTTTTAATGGAAAGAAGCTATCTCCAGCGACGTAATGTTTCACGTGAAACACATTTTTTGACTGATATCCGGGATGGATTGATTTGGCTGATGCGACCGTAGGCAACACAACACCAGTAATCGACTACGAAGGCAGTGGCTACCAGAATGATTTTTGGGTGGGCCAAGGTCGAGAATATGAAGATGCCGCGGAACGAGCCGCCCTTGCCCAGTTGCTTCCACCCACTGGACGCCGGATCGCCGAAATCGGTGCCGGTTTCGGACGGCTGGCTGATCTCTACCAAGGCTACGAGCAGATTATCCTCTTTGATTATAGCAGAACTTTGTTGCAAGAGGCAGTGGAACGCTGGGGCGACGATCCTCGCTTTGTCTTTGTGGCGGGGAATATCTACGAATTACCCTTGGCCGATGGCGTGCTGGATACACTGATCATGGTGCGGGTCATGCATCATCTAGCCGATGTGCCGAAGGCATTGAATCAGTTGAACAGAGCGGTGCACAACAAGAGCACAGCTATCTTGGAGTATGCGAACAAGCGCAACCTGAAGGCCATGGCTCGTTGGCTACTGGGCCGACAGAAGTGGTCACCTTTTGCCGAAGAACCCGTGGAATTTGTGCGCCTCAACTTTGACTTCCACCCTGGTTGGATGACAAAACAGATGGACGAGGCAGGATTGCAGATTGCCCGCCAGTTTGCAGTCTCCCATTTTCGTCTGCCAGCCATCAAAGATCACGTACCAACAGAGCGACTGGTGGGGATCGAAAGACCGTTTTTCGAGCTGGGTGGTCGTTTCCCTTTGGCTCCCAGTGTTTTTGTGCAGGCCACTGCGCCCAACAATGGGCTGGCCCAGGCGTCGTCAACCCAGCAATGCGATGTGGCTAAACTGCTTCGTTGCCCCCACTGCTCCACGTCGTCGCTGCAGGCGGACGGAGAAGACAAGGTGGGCTGCCTAGAGTGTGGTCGTCGCTATGCACGGCGCAACAATATTTGGGACATGAAATCTGAATTGTGAAGTCGATTACTTCGTATTTTGTTTAATTGCCATAAAATAGAAAGTTCAATTTTGGCGGCTGGTCGGAGTGTATTGTGAGTGACAATTTTTCCCAGATCCGCCGCATGCACAAAAGGAGATGCCCATGGCAGACAAGACTCTACTTATGTCGGAAGAAGAAGATGATGAGATGGAGTTTGAACTGGATCAACCAGAAATAGATGATCCAGAGGCTTCTGATCTATCCGAATCCGATCTATCTATGGA
Source organism: Caldilineaceae bacterium (assembly GCA_024643705.1). Classification (GTDB taxonomy): domain Bacteria; phylum Chloroflexota; class Anaerolineae; order Caldilineales; family Caldilineaceae; genus JACQGT01. The sequence goes on from JAHEML010000759.1 coordinate 2,122, forward strand.
CGAAAGCTCGGAGGAGACGATAGAACGTAGTCCCCAAGAGACGATGGACTATTTGTTGAAGGTAGGGCGGGCCAAAGGTTTTGTCAGCTACGATGATGTTCTCAAGCTCATGCCAGAGGTCGAAAACAACATAGAGCAACTGGAAGACATCTTTGCCACTCTTTTCGAGCAAGGCATTGCCGTCGGGCAGTCCAAAGAAGATGCCATCCCAGAAGTCAAAGAGAGCAACGACAAGGCCGAAGAAGACGATTTCGATCTGAGCCAGATCGAAATCGATGACTCGATCAGCCTTTACCTCAAAGAGATTGGCCGCGTTCCTCTGCTCACCGCCGAGGAAGAAGTAGACCTGGCCATGCGCATGGAAGCGGGCCGGGATTCTCGCCAGACCCTTTCCGAAGGGATAGACGATTGGGAAGAACGAGAGAAACTACTCTGGCTCGTGCGTGATGGTCAAGCGGCTACCGAGCACCTGATCAAAGCCAATAGCCGCCTGGTTGTTAGTGTCGCCAAAAAGTATGTGGGGCGTGG
>JAHEML010000760.1 GCA_024643705.1 Caldilineaceae bacterium
ATCATTCTGGGGTGCGCCCACAATCACGTCCGCGTAGCCATCCCCGTTCACATCCCCCACACCAGCCACGGCGCGACCATAAAAATCGCCCGTATTGCCCACGCCAACGGCTTTGGGCGGGCCAACCACCGATGACCCGGCACCCTCCAGAACCCAGGCCCGCCCGCTGTCTGTGCCACCTGCCGAGCTGGCAAAAGCCCCCACCAGCAAATCGCTGAAGCTATCGCCGTTCACATCCCCTGCCAATGCCACGGCACGACCCAAACGCGCGCCATCCCCCGCGCCGTCAACCGTCGCGGCAAAGGCGCTGTTGGGTGCGCGCCCGCTACCCAGGAAGAGCTGGGCGCTGCCACCAGCACTGTTTGCCAAAGGCCCGGCGGCAACAAAATCGGCGAAACCGTCGCCATTGGCATCCCCACCACCGGCGATGGCTGCGCCAAACGTGTCCCCGGCAGCTTGTCCGGGGAAAAGAGAGGCGGCCACACTGCCCAACCCGCTCGATCCGCCATACCACAACGCCACCTGCCCTGCCCCGCTGTTGGCCCCAGGCGCGCCCACCAGCAAATCTCCGTAGCCATCGCCGTCCATATCACCGCCGCCAGCCAGTTCCGCCGCAAAGCTCACCCCGCTGGCGCTGCCCGTGCGAGTGGCGTCAGCGATGGTGTCCGGCCCGCCCCCACCCCCGTGGAAAAGATAGAGTCGCCCGGTGGATGCGTTGTACCCAGGCGCGCCCACGGCCAGATCAGTGAAGCCGTCGCCATTCACATCCCCCGCACCGGCCACAACCGAGCCGAAGCGATGACCGAAATTTTCCCCGTTATAGCTGCGATCAGCCACCGCGTCGGGGATCGGCCCGCCCAAATAGAGAGAGACCCGCCCGGTGTCGCCATTCACACCCGGCGCGCCCAGGGCAAAGTCTGCATAGCCGTCGCCATTGGTGTCATCCAGCCCGGCCAGCGCGCCACCAAAGCCATCCCCAGGCGATGTGCCTGTCAGAGTCAGCGCCGGTGCGGGGCCGATGGACGCGCCACCCAAAAAAAGCAACCCCTGGCCAGCGCCGCCATTCCCAGCGGGCTGGCCCGACAAAAAGTCAGCGTAACCGTCGCCGTTCACATCCCCAACCAAAGCCAGCGCGCCGCCCATGCCCTCGCCGGCCTGCCCGGTTAGAGTCAAGTCGGGTGTGGCGTCGGGTGTGGCCCCGCCCAAAAAAAGATAAAAGTAGCCCGCACCAACTCCGGCATCCGGCGCGCCCACCAGAAAATCGGCATAGCCGTCGCCGTTCACATCGCCGTTGATGTCCCGCCCCCCGGCCAGGCCGCGCCCCAAGCCGTCGCCGCTGGCCGCACCGGTGATGGTGAGCGCGGGCGACGATGCAAGACCATCGCTTTGGCCCAAAAAGAGATAGACCTGCCCCGCATTGCCTGCTGCGCCGGGCGCGCCCAGCAGAAGATCCGCATATCCATCCCCATTCACGTCCCCGGCCCACGCGGACGAGTGACCCAGGCCATCACCCGCATCACCGGCCATGCTCCAGGGCGAGCCAATGGCGAAAGCCGCCGCAGTGTTCGCAACCATCCACAAAAGAGCAACGAGCATCCCGCCGCACAGAAGCACGGAGACGATGGAAGGGTATTTGGTTCTCAGAAAGAGTGAACGACGGTTGATCATATGTCTGGGTTCAAAGTATGGGAGGGTTGGCGGGTTGCGCCCAGCAAGGCACAACCCTGATGGCTCACTTGCCTGTCTGTGGTAGATAGATGGAATCGGGAAGCAAGACGGAATCTTCGCCCTGGCGGCTCACCACATCGCCCATCTGAATCAGCGGCAGGAAGAGTGGTGGCTGTGCCGGGTTGAATCCGTTGCCGGGTTCGTTGACAAAATCGGTCGCGGCCGGGCCACTCACCACTTGCAGTTGCACATTGGCCGAATTGTACACCACACTGAAGGACTTGCCGTCGTCAATGGCCCTGCCTGTGACCACCGGGAAGGTGTTGGTTCGATTGGCCGTGGTGACGAAGGTGAAGGCGTTGCCCACAGTCGGGGTGTAGGTGGCCGCACGCTGGATGATGAGCGTGCCATCCAACTCCGCCGCACCAGAGACCGTGAGCTGACCAAAGCCGCTGCCCGCGGTTGTCCCCGCCACGTCGATGCGCAGGCTGCCATTGATTGTCTGGGTGTAGCGACCGGTGATCGCCAATGGACCCGCGCCAGTTGTGCTTATACCGGGGCGAATCTCGCCGTTGTTGACCACGTCGCCTGTGATGGCAAGGTCTCGGCCCGCCTGCTCGATCAGCCCGTGGTTGGTCACTGTTCGCGCTCGGATGATGATCGCGCTGGGGCCGTCGGAGACGATATGGCCCTGATTGATCAGATCGAAGCCTTGATCACCAGTGTGGAAAGTGCTGTAACCGATGAAGCCCTGGCTGCCGTTGACCGTGATCGACGGGCCTATGGTCAAGGTGGTTTCAGCTTGGGCCAGGCGCAGGCCGTTACGTTCCGAGTTGTTGCAGTAGGTATTGTTGAGATCGGCAAAACTGATCGTACTTGCGCCGCCCAATGTCTGGCTACCCACAAAGTTAAGCACACCCCATTCGCAGTCACTGCCCCGCCCCAGGGTCACGTTCCCGTTCAGCGTCAACCCATT
>JAHEML010000761.1 GCA_024643705.1 Caldilineaceae bacterium
AGCCATGCGTCAACATTTTTTGCAAAATATGAGGACTTTTGTGGCCGGTGAAACCGATGAAGCGCACCTTGCCTGCCTGGCGTGCGGCCACTGCGGCCTCGATTGCGCCGTCCGCCTGAAAAATCCAATCCGGGTCGTTGTCGTAGTTGACTTCGTGGAATTGCCAGACATCGATCACATCGGTCTGCAAACGGCGTAAACTGTCGTGCAATTGCTCTTCTGCGGTGGCTCGATCGCGGGCGCAAACTTTGGTCATCAGGGTCACCTTCTCTCGGCGATCCTTCAACGCCAATCCCATGCGCCGTTCCGACTCGCCACCGTGATACTCCCACGCTGTGTCCATAAAGGTCATGCCCATGTCGATGGCCGCATGGACCAGCCCGATGGAACCTTGTTCGTCCAAGTGGGGCCGCACATAATGGCCACCGCCAAAGCCCACAATTGACACTTTTAGTCCGGTTCTCCCCAGTTCTCGCACGGGAATGCCCGCGCTATTTCGCTCTATCTCTACTGGCATTTGTTCGTCCCTTTCATTTGATTAGCCGGTTGCATTTGACTGTTTTCTGCGCCCAAGCCCCATTCGCCTTATTTCCCAGCAATGGACAGGGTGCACACGCATGAGCATGTGTGAGTATACCAGAGGTGACAGCCCTCTGGCTATGTTGCCAAAATTCAGCTTGAATCAGGGCCAGGCTGAACTTGTTTGGCCTGCTTACGATCATCGAAGATCATTTGGTCAGCCATTCTGATTTGTGCTACAGTTCATCCGTTCTTGCTTGCAGCCCAACGGCGCGGGAGCCACCGTACATGTCCCGGTTATTCACCAGTCTTTCCCGCATATCTCTCCCCAGACGAAGCCAGCCATACCTTCTTTGTGGCCTGCTGGCTTTGTGGATCACTTTTTCCGCGCCGGTTCTTCTTTTGGCCCAAAGCGCGCCGCCCGTAAATGGCGGCTGGCCCGCTGGCCTCTCCTATACCGTTCAGCCCGACGACACTCTCCTGACTGCCTCGCTGGAAATGGGGATGGACCTTGAACAGATGGCTTGTCTCCTGTCCCGCAGCTTCAGTTGGGATCAACCCCTGGTGGTCGGCAAAACGTTGACAGTACCCGACAAGCCTTTCTTTTGCCACCGGGTCCAACCCGGCGACACCCTGACCCTGATTGCCACGACCTATGGCGTGACAATTCTGGACATTGTGGCAGAGCCTTGGAATCTTGCAGGAAGCGACTCGACGATCCACTATTTGCGCATCCCGCTCCGGGCCAATGATCAACCAGCCAATGCCCAGCCACACCCGATCCCATCATGGGGTGGCCCCTTCCCCATGGGAACAGGCGGCGAATCCCCTGTGGCTCTTCCGCCACCGCCATCGACCCTACTCCCCTTGCCCGCCTACTGGCCCTACGGCAGCGGCCACTTTGCCTGGCCCGTTTATGGCTGGATCACCCAAGGTTTTCGTGCCAGCCACAGTGCCATCGACGTGGGCGCGTGGGAGGGCACGCCCGTTACCGCGGCTGATCGGGGCGTAGTCATCCGCGCCGGTTGGAGCACCCTCGGTTACGGCAACTTTGTCGTCATCGATCACAAGATCGACTACATCACCCTTTACGCCCACCTGGACGAAATTTTTGTCGGCGAAGGCGATGTGGTGGCCCAGGGCCAGCTTATCGGCACAGTGGGTTCTACAGGTAACAGCACCGGCCCTCACCTGCATTTCGAGATTCGGGACTTTGGGCGGCGGGTCGATCCGCTGTCGTTATTGGGCAGATGAAAATGCAATAAAGATGAAGACGAGGTAGTGGGATGATACGACGAAGCCGGTTCCCCATCATCTCATCATCCCACCTTTTGTGCTATAATTCACCCCATATTCCGTTTCCTCGTTCTCTTTTGGAGTTGATTGTGTCCACCCCTGATCTATCCCATTTCAACAACCGGCAAGTCTCCCAGATCTTCGCCGATATCGGCGATCTGATGCTGATTTTGGGCGAGAACCGCTTCAAGATCATCGCCTACCAGAATGCAGCCCGCACGATTGAAGAACTGAACCGGGACATCAACGCCGTGCATGCCGCGGGGGAACTGCGCGAAATACCCGGCATCGGCCAGGCCATTGCCGAAAAGATCGACGATCTCCTCACCACCGGCCACATTCCCCTCTACGACAAGCTCACCGCGCAGGTGCCTGCCGGGGTGGTAGCCATGATGCGGGTTCCCGATGTGGGGCCAAAAACCGCCAAACGGCTGTGGGAAGAGCTGGACATCACCGATGTGGATGGACTGAAAACAGCTGCCGAAGCTGGGCGCATCCGTGTGTTGAAGGGTTTTGGAGCCAAGAGCGAGGAGAAGATTCTCAAAGGCATCGAGCTTCTGGCCCGGCGGCAAACCGATCGCACACCCATCGGCACAGCCCGCCCCCTGGCCGATGGACTGATTGCTGATCTGCTCGCTGCTCTTCCTGATGGCACAGTGCAGAAGATCGAAGCAGCCGGCAGCCTGCGCCGCTGGCGCGACACCATCGGTGATGTGGACATTTTGGCTGTCAGCGAACAACCCGTGGCGGTGATGGAAGCTTTTCGCAGCCTGCCCCAAGCGGTGGATATTCTGGGCGCGGGCGAGCGCAAATCGAGCATTGCCC
>JAHEML010000073.1:0-1695 GCA_024643705.1 Caldilineaceae bacterium
GAGCAGCACTGCATCCCGCTTGGGCCCCCGCACCTCGCCGGATAGGATACCCCGCAGGATGGCCGCGTTTGTTGCGCCGTCGCCCCCCTGCATATCGACCAGAGTGGCGCGGGGCAGCCCCAATTCGGCGGGGTCGAAGGTGGTGGTCGTCACTTCTCCATCGTGCAGATGGCTCACCCGGCTGGGACCCGTGGGGGTCAATTCATCCAGCCCAGCGCCGGTTTCGTAGTAGCCGTGGACAACGTAAGCCGATTTCACGCCCATACTTCCCAGCACCCGGGCCATCACTTCGGTTAGTTCCGGCGCAAAGACGCCCACCAGCATATTGGTAGGCGAAGCTGGGTTGGTGAGGGGGCCGAGAATGTTGAAGATTGTGCGGGTCTGGATTTCGCGACGGGGGCCGATAGCATGGCGCATGGCCGGGTGGTAGGAGGTGGCAAAGAGGAAGGCGATACCCACTTCGTCAATGCACTCGGTAGCTTGTTCCGGTGTGGTCTGCAGGGTCGCGCCCAGGCTCTCCAGCACATCCGCGCTGCCCGCTCGTTTGTTGGACCGGTTGCCATGTTTGGCGACTTTCACACCGTGGCCCGCTGCCACAAAAGCCGCGGTGGTGCTGATGTTGAACTTCTGTGTACCGTCGCCGCCTGTGCCTACAATGTCCAGGATGGGGGTATCGCCCAGCAGGGGGCGCACCGGGGCTGCCACGCGTTTCATGGCCTGCGCGCAGCCGGTGATCTCATCAACGGTTTCGCCCTTCAGCCGCAGTGCGGAGAGGAAGGCCCCGATGAGCGCGGGGGTAGCCTCGCCGGTCATAATTTGGGTCATGGCGCTGTCCGCAGCTTGGGCCGAAAGGCTCTCGCCAGCGAAGAGGGCTTCCAGGGCAGTGTGGATGGGTGTTGACATTGGTGTCTCCTGTCTCTGTTGGGGAGATAACTGTCGGGCGCAAACGTTTGTATAATCACTACTCAATCGTATATGATCCACGCTTGCATACAAAGTACTCTGATCAGCCGAATCTTCGAGCACGAGGTCTACTGCGTGAATAGGATCGCAACTGAAATTCTTTTTATTTTCCTGCTGCTACTGCTCAACGGTGTTCTGGCTATGGCGGAAATTGCTATCATTTCTGCCCGCAAGGCCCGTCTACGTCAACTGGCCGACGATGGACATCGCCAAGCCCAGGTCGCCTTGGACATAGCTGCCGACTCAAACAGCTTTCTCGCCACCATTCAGATCGGGATTACGCTGGTTGGTATCCTGGCCGGCGCGCTGGGCGGGGCTACGCTGGCTGAAGAGATCGCCACCGCTCTTGCCCGGATTCCGCGGGTTGCGCCGTATGGGGAGAGCATCGGGATCGCTATTGTCGCTATCGTCATCACCTATTTTTCGTTGGTTCTGGGTGAGCTTGTTCCCAAGCGGCTGGGGATGAGTTATGCTGAAAAAATTGCCATCAATCTGGCCGGCCCATTAAACACATTGTCCCAATTTGCTTCGCCCCTGGTACGGCTGCTCACAATTTCTACCGATTTGGTGCTTACTCTTGTGGGGTTTCGCCCCTCATCCGAGCCGTCCATTACCTCGGATGAGCTGAAAGTTCTTGTCGAACAAGGCACCGAAATCGGTGTGTTTGACGCCAGGGAACAGGATATGATCGAAGGCGTGTTGCGCCTGGACGATCGGCGCATCGAGGCATTC
>JAHEML010000073.1:1705-9711 GCA_024643705.1 Caldilineaceae bacterium
TGATGCCTCGTACACAGGTTGTTGCCATCGACATCGACGAATCCTACACGGAAATCCGGCGTAAGATCACAGAGACCCAGTTCTCCTACTATCCGATTATTCAGGAAAGTATGGATAATCCCCTGGGTGTTATTCATACCAGAGACATGCTCAACCAGCACTTGTCTGGGCAAGCCTTTGACCTGAAAGCTCTCATGCGTCCACCGCTCTTTGTACCCGAAAGCATGTCTGCGCTGCGTGTATTAGAGCTTTTCCGTCAGGCCCATACCCACGTTGCACTCGTCGCCGATGAGTATGGGGGCCTACAGGGGATGGTCACCCGGGATGACATCGTAGATGAAGTTGTCGGCATCATGCCGCCAGCGGCTTCCTTTCTCTATCCTCAAATCCTTCGGCGAGAGGATGGATCATGGCTCGTCGATGGTCTGCTTCACATCGACGAACTCAAAGAGAGTTTCAGTATTGAGCAGCTACCCTTCGAAGAGCGGGGCCAGTACCAGACGGTTGGTGGATTTGTGATGACCCAGGCGGGCCGCATACCTGTGACCGGCCAGAGCTTTGAGTGGGCCGGTTTGCGTTTTGAAGTGATTGACATGGATGGATTCCGAGTAGATAAAGTGCTGGTGTCTCGGAATCCACCGGTCACCCCACCGCTAACCTAGACACCCCGCCTGTATTCCCGTATGATTCCTGCTTTATACCCTCAAAAAGTTCCGCAACAGATCGTGCCCGTGTTCTGTCAAAATGCTTTCCGGGTGAAACTGCACGCCGAAGATAGGTCGGGTGCGGTGGCGCACGCCCATCAGCTCACCTTCGGGAGTGTAGGCGGTGGCTTCTAGTTCGGCGGGCAAGGGTTCCTCCACAATCAGGCTGTGGTAACGGGTGGCAGTGAATGGGCTGGGCAACCCGGCAAATATCCCCGTGCCGTTGTGCTGGATGGGGCTGACTTTGCCGTGCATCAGCCGGGGCGCACGGATCACGTTGCCGCCGAAAACATGGCCCATGCATTGTTGGCCCAAGCAAACACCCAGTATCGGTGTTGTTTCGCCCAGAATGCGGATGACATCGTTGCTGATGCCGCTGTCTTTGTCCGGTGAGCCGGGGCCGGGGCTGATGATGATGTGGCTGGGGTGCAGGTCGGCCAATGTTTCCACGTCGATGGCATCGTTGCGCCAGACGCGAATTTCGTAGTCGCCGCTATTAAAAGGCGGTTCTTGCACAATTTCCCCCAGGAACTGCACCAAATTGTACGTGAAACTATCGTAATTGTCGATGACGGCTATCATTGCGTAGATTCCTGTCTCTTTTATGCGGAAATGTCGTGAGGGCCGAGATCGGGAGTATGAGATTGTCTGTCACCGTCGAATCACATACTCGCCAATCTCTATTTTTCCATCTTCTTCTGTCGCTTCTCCACCGAACGTCGAACCCGATTCCAGACGCCCGTGAAACCCATGGCCTTGCGGACTTCGATGAGGGTGGCCTGGGCTTCGGCACGGGCGCGCAGGGTTCCTTCGTAGAGCAGCTCATCCACATAGCCCGTCTGGGATTCGTAGTGGTCCCGGCGCTCGCGGATGGGGTTGAGGAAGTTCTCCACGGCAATGAAGAGTTTCTCCTTTACTTCAACATCGCCTACGCGTCCGGCCCGGTACCGCTCTTTCAGGTCGTTCACTTCGGCTACGTTCGGGTTAAAGATGTCGTGATAGGCAAAGACTGGATTGCCCTCCACGTTGCCGGGAATATCGGCAGAGATGCGGTTGGGGTCTGTGTACATGCCGTTGATCTGCTTCTTGACCGTGCGGCTGTCGTCGCTGAGCAGAATGGCGTTGCCCAGACTTTTGCTCATTTTGGCTTGACCATCTGTTCCCACCAGTGTGCCACCCTCTACAAAGGCGTCCGGCTCCGGGAATACTTCGCCGTAGAGATTGTTGAAGCGGCGGGCGATCTGCCGGGTGATCTCCACGTGGCTCTCGTTGTCCTTGCCCACCGGCACCAGGTGAGCGCGGGGCATAAGAATGTCGGCGGATTGCAGCACCGGATAGCCGAGAAGATTGTAGGGCATCTGGTCCAGATGGGCCGCGCTTGCCATATCTTTGATGGTGGGCAACTGCTGTAGCCGTTCCACTGTGACCAACCCACTGATAAGCAGTTGTAATTCATAGATTTCCTGCACCGCGGATTGTAGATAAAATGTCACCTTCGCCGGGTCAATGCCAATCGACAGTTGATCCAGCACAATCTGCCGGGCATTGTCGCCGATGGCGTAGATGTCTTCTTTCGTCGGCTTCGTCGTCAGCATGTGCAGATCGGCGATGATAAAGAAGCACTCGTATTCATCCTGAAAGCGCAGCCGGTTGCGCAGACTGCCCACATAGTGGCCTAAATGCAGCTTGCCTGTGGGTCGGTCTCCTGTCAAAATTCGTTTTCTGTTTGTCATCTCTCAACTCCTTCGGTTCAAACATCAATTCGATAGTTCAGCTTCACTTCGTCGCCGTGCATCCCCCGAAAACCCCAGTTGTGGGCTGGGCTTTCGTTGATGCAGATTTCAATGTCCTGTTGGGCAATGCCCACTTCTGCGCTGATGCGGTCAAATAGCAGGCGGATCAGCCGCTTTCGGGCTGCTACACTGCGTCCTTCGATCAGCCCAATTTCAATGATTGTATAAGCATCCGTGCGGCCTGCGGGCCAGAAGAAATCCTCCAGTTCCAGGGGGAAGAAGCGGTGCGCACGCTTGTCCACTGGAAATTCCAGCGCCTCCACCACACACGAATGGATCACATCGGATAACTGCTGTTTGACCGGATTCAGCGCCTCCCGCAGCCCGTAGACTTTTACTTGTCCCATGCGTTCACAACCCTTTCTCTGCCTCATCCACAGCCACGGAGAGTGCCCGGGCCTTGTTCCAACTTTCGTTGTATTCCATTGTTGGGTCGCTATCGGCGACAACACCGCCGCCCGCCTGCAAATTGCAGACTTTGCCCTGCATCACAATGGTGCGGATGGCGATGCAGGTGTCCATGGTGCCGTCATAGTCGATGTAGCCCACCGCCCCCGCATACAGCCCGCGCCGGGTTCCCTCCAGTTCTTCGATGATTTCCATGGCCCTCACCTTTGGTGCACCGCTGACAGTGCCCGCCGGGAAGGTCGCTTTGAGCAGGCTGATGGCGTCGTGCTGGGGCTGGATTTTGCCGCGGACATCGCTGACAATGTGCATCACATGGCTGTAGCGCTCCACCTGCATCATCACCGGCACAGTCACCGAGCCATATTGGCAGACCCGGCCCAGATCGTTGCGCCCCAGGTCTACCAACATCACATGCTCGGCCCGCTCTTTGGGATCAGCCAACAATTCCGCGGCCAGGGCATTGTCTTCCTCTTCACTCTTGCCCCGCCAACGGGTGCCTGCAATCGGGTGCAGATAGGCCGTACTATCCTCCAGCATCACATGCATCTCCGGGCTGGAGCCGATGATGCGGATAGGGTCGTTTGTGCCGGAGGCTTCGGCCACACCGGCCACACCGTTGAAATCGAGGAAAAAAAGATAGGGGGATGGGTTGAGCATACGCAGCGCCCGGTAGATGGTAAACGGGTCGGCTTCGGTGGGGCGGCTGAGCCGTTGGCTCGGGACCACCTGAAAAATGTCCCCGGCCGCGATATACTCCTTCGCCTTGCGTACATTGGCCTCGTATTCAGCCTGGCTGAAATTGCTGGTCCACTCGGCACCGTTGGCACACTCTACAGGCAGGGGCGGGGTTAAGGGTTTGCGCAGACTCTCGACGATCTTGTCGATACGCGCTACGGCATCTGCGTAGGCCGAGCGCAAATCTTCCTCCACTCGCATATTGGCAATGACAATTAACTTATGCTTCACATGATCAAAGACGATCAAGTTGTCTGCAAAAAGCAGGAGTAGGTTGGGGATGCGCAGAGTCTGCTCGGCTGTCTCCGGTAGGTGTTCGATAAAACGCACCAGATCATAGCCAAAGTAGCCCACGGTTCCACCCGTAAACCGAGGTAGGCCAGGAATCTGCACGGGTTTGCGTTCGGCCATCAGCGCCCGCACAATATCCAGGGGATCGCCCTGCTGCCGCTCCAATTCCTGCCCCCCGCGTGCACCGATAATCACTCGATCGTCGCTGCCGCAAATGGTCATGGGCGGATGGACGCCGATGAAGCTGTAGCGCCCCACCTGTTCCCCCTTTTCCACCGATTCCAGCAGAAAACTGGGGCCGCCATCACGTAGTTTCAAAAAGACCGAAACCGGGGTCTCTAAATCTGCGGGTAGTTCTCGATAGACAGGGATCAGATTGCCCTGATCCACCATGCCACGGGCTTCATCCAATGTTGGTTTGTAGCTTGCCATCTCAAATCTCCTGTGCTGTCGGAGAGATTAGCGATTAGAGACTGGGCTACAGCGTCGTCGACACTGCTTCATCTCAAAATCTCCAATCCCTGAATCTCCAAATCTCCAATACAAAAAGCCCCCGTCCGATCCAAAGCCAACGCTTGCGCATTAGCTTTAGGGACGAGGGCTGCTTTCACAACTCCCGCGGTGCCACCCCGCTTAGACTGGCCCATCGCTCTTGGGCAAAACCGTGGAAACAAAAACCCTTGCGTGAAACACAAGGGCCGTCCGTGCCAGTCTCACTCTACGAAGACGGGGCTTGCGGCCCGATCCTCTGCGCCCAGATAACGGTGGCGTCTCCGGGAAAAGCTACTGGTTCGCAAATCGAACACGTTCGCTCTTCCGACTCCCCGGCCCATTCCCCATCTGCGTCACCATCCCATTTCCACTGTACAGGGACTCTCTGCGGCTCGCTTCGACGGGTACTCTTCCGGTTCAAGGTCGTTTGCTATCAATTAGCTGCTACTATATGCCAGTTTGGTACGCTTGTCAAGAATGATCTAGCATGAGTTTTCTGGGTTCTTCGATTTGACAACAGTATTGAATTCGTTTATAATCGGTTGTTGCGAAGTGGTGATCTGTTGTGATCATCTATTTTGTCTGGTGCTATTTGAATCATCGAATGGAAAAACTCTGGAGCCATTGTCTTACCCAACCCGAATGAAGCGAGGCGTTGGGTTTTTTGTTTTTAGGACGAATGGATTTTGTAGAGTTGTTTTTGTAGAGTTGTTTTTGTAGAGTGGTAGATAGCTTCCAGATGCCATGCTGCTTCGATGATACGATAATCTGATTGTATCGAACAAAGCGTATAACCGTGCGGAGTAGACTATCACACGGATTTTTGCATCGCAATTGAACAATAATTTGGCAGAAGGTACTCCAGCGAATTTCCCACTACATTGCTGCGTTAGCGGGTGGAAAGTTCGTAGGGTACCCTATTGTGTTTTGAGCCACAATTGCATGGCACGAGAAGCATTTGTGGTGGCCGTTGGCCGGGTGCGCCCGCCTTTCGGGTGACAGCGTGAAGGAGTGACTATGGTCGAGTCTGTAGCCAGTATGTCGAACGGTGTGAGGACCATGCGTAAGAACTACGCACGGACGCCCAATGTAGTGGAACTGCCTCGTCTTATCGAGATTCAGTTGCACAGCTTTGAATGGTTCCGAACGGAGGGTTTGCAGGAACTGTTGGAGGAAATTTCCCCAATTGTCAGCTTCAATAAAAATTTGGAAATGCATTTTGGCTCTTTCAATTTTGGCGAACCAAAATACCCAGAAGATGAGTGCCGGATGCGCGACATCACCTTTTCGGCCCCGTTGTGGGTTAAGGTGAAGTTGGTCAACAATGATACCGGCGAAATCAGCGAGCAGGAAGTCTTTATGGGTGACTTCCCCCTGATGACCGAATCAGGCACATTTATTATTAACGGTAGTGAACGGGTGGTTGTCAGCCAGCTTATTCGTTCGCCCGGCGTCTATTTTTCTGTTGAAGAAGATCGTAGCACCGGTCGCGATTTGACCAGCGCCAAGATGATCCCCAGCAGGGGTGCCTGGCTGGAGTTTGAGACAGCTCGACGAGATATTATCAGTGTAAAAGTAGACCGCAAACGCAAATTGCCTGTAACTATCTTGTTGCGGGCTATTGGCTTTGGCACAGATGACGAGATCCGGGAGCTGTTTGCCGACATCGATGACAATGTGGATCATCCCTTTATCGAGTCTACATTGGAGCGAGATACCACCAGCAATCCCACCGATGATCGACAAAAAGGTGTGGATGACGCGCTCTTGGAATTTTACAAGAAGCTGCGCCCAGGCGATCCACCTACCCTGGACAACGCCCGCAATTTTATGCAGAACTTGCTCCTCACCCCACGCCGTTATGATCTGGGGCGGGTGGGGCGCTACAAGCTCAACCGCCGGCTGCACCTGGAAACACCACTCAGTACCCGTATCCTGACCCAGGATGATATGGTGGCGATTATCCGGCGCATCATCGACATCAACAATGGGCGGGAAAAGCCCGACGATATTGACCACCTTGGCAACCGGCGCATCAAAACCGTGGGCGAACTGATCCAGAACCAACTGCGTATTGGTCTGTTGCGCATGGAGCGGGTGGTGCGTGAGCGCATGTCTATCCGCGACCCGGAACAGGTGACTCCGCTCAGTTTGCTCAACATTCGCCCCGTGGTGGCGGCCACCCGTGAGTTCTTCGGCGGTAGCCAGCTTAGCCAGTTTATGGATCAGACCAACCCTCTGGCCGAATTGACTCACAAGCGCCGTTTGAGCGCATTGGGGCCGGGTGGTCTGCGTCGGGAACGCGCCGGTTTTGATGTGCGCGACGTTCACTATAGCCACTATGGCCGCATCTGCCCCATCGAAACCCCCGAAGGCCCAAACATCGGTCTCATCGGCTCTCTGGCTTCTTATGGCCGAGTCAACGATTTTGGTTTCATCGAAACGCCCTATCGGCGTGTGATGAAAGTGGTTGAGAATCGGGTCGATGCTCTGTTGGGCCATGTACTGAATCAAGAGATTGCCGATCCATCCAGTGGAGATGTGATCGCCGAGAAGGGCGTCGAAGTGACACCCGAGTTGGCCGAGCGGATTGTGGCTGTCGAGGGGTTGACCGAGATACGGGTCAAACCCTTTGTCAGTGCAGAAGTACTCTATCTCAATGCCGATGCCGAGGAACGCTCGTCGATTGCCCAGGCATCTTCCGCCTTGGACAAGGTGGGCCAGTTTCTCACGGATCGCCCGTCTGCCCGGCGTGCCGAAGAGTTCCGTTTTGAAGACCCGGAACGGATTGACTATATGGACGTGTCGCCCAAGCAGATTGTAAGCGTGTCGGCTGCTTTGATCCCATTCCTGGAGCATGACGACGCCAACCGTGCGCTCATGGGTTCCAACATGCAGCGACAAGCTGTGCCGTTGGTGCGCCCAGAGGCGCCGATTGTGGGCACAGGCATGGAATACCAGGCTGCTGTTGATTCGGGCCAGGTTGTGGTTGCCAAAAATCCCGGCGAAGTTGTCAGCGTGACAAGCATGGAAGTGGTGGTGCAGGAGGAAGACGGAACCCTGCGCACCTATCCCCTGCGTAAATACAACCGTAGCAACCAAAGCACCTGCATCGACCAGCGCCCCACTGTCTTCAAAGGTGCTATTGTCGAGAAGAATTCTGTCTTGGCCGATAGTTCCAGCACGGAAAATGGCGAACTGGCACTTGGCCAGAATGTGCTTGTAGCCTATATGAGCTGGGAAGGTGGCAACTACGAAGATGCCATTCTGATCAGCGAGCGACTGGTGCAGGCTGACAAATATACCTCTATTCATATCGAGAAATATGAGATCGAGGCCCGCGAGACCAAACTGGGACCCGAAGAAATTACCCGGGATATCCCCAATGTGGGTGAAGATGCGCTGAAAGACCTGGATGAAGAAGGCATCATCCGCATCGGTGCCGAAGTCACCCCCGGCGACATCTTGGTGGGCAAGATTACGCCCAAGGGTGAAACCGAACTGACACCGGAGGAAAAACTCTTGCGGGCCATCTTTGGCGAAAAGGCGCGTGAAGTAAAGGATAGCTCCTTGCGTCTGCCCC
>JAHEML010000762.1 GCA_024643705.1 Caldilineaceae bacterium
GCTCGACTTTTACGGCGGGTTGGCCGATCTGCGCCTGGGCGAGATCCGCGCGCTGCACAGCCTGAGCTTTGTGGATGATCCCACCCGCATCTTGCGCGCGGTGCGCTACGAACAGCGCTTCGACTTTCGCATCGAAGAACGCACCTTGGAACTTCTCATTGACGCTGTTCCCCTGGTAGATCGGGTGACGCCAGCCCGTATTCGCCACGAGCTGGACCGCATTTTTCAGGAAGCAGAACCGGGCAAAGCGCTTTTCCGGCTGGACGAATTGGGCGTGCTGGCGGCCATCCACCCCCAACTGGCAACAACGCCGGGACTGGCCGGGCAGTGCGCCAAGCTACGCTCCCGGTTGGCCGCGGGCGATCCGACTCTGGCCGAGACGGGTGGTGCCATCGAACGGCTCTACTGGGGGCTGCTGGTCTATCCGATTCTGCCGGGGGAAGAGGTGGGAGAGGTAGGTGAAGACGAGGAAGCCATATCCGGGATCATCGGCGAACTGACCGAAACGCTAAAATTGCGGGGCGAGACGACCCGGCTGATGCTGCGGCTGGCCCATCTAAAAGCGCACAGGGCTGAACTGGCCGACCCTGGCTTGCGTCCCAGTCGAGCTGTGGAGATTCTGGATCGCTCCCCGACGGATGCCCGTCTGCTCTTTGGCCTTGCGGAAAACAATCCGGTCATCGACGAACATCTGCGCCGCTTCCAGGACGAATGGCAGCACATCCGCCCGCGGATCACCGGCAATGATCTGCGGGCCATGGGTCTGCGTCCCAGTCCGGCGTTCGGCCACATTCTGAGCGGTCTGCGCGCCGCCCTGTTGGATGGGGAGATCGCGGGGGAGGCAGCGGAACGGCAATTGGTTACCAAACTAATCGAGGCACCATCAACAACTAAAGGAGCAGGATAAATGGCATTTGTAGCCATATTCCAAGCGACAGCATCACCAGAATACTTGCCTATAGTGAAACATTCTGTAGCAATCTTGGAGCAAGAAAGTAGAGAACAGCCAGGAACAATCCGCTATGAATTCTATCAATCCAAGGACGATCCGATCGTCTTTATGCTGTTCGGCATTTGGGAAACCAAGGCGGACTGGCAAGCACATGTAGCGTCGGAAGCACACAAAAAACATGAGTCATCTCTTCCCGCTGGCGCATGGAAAATACCACCTGCCATGCGGGAATGGCAGGTGGTATCTGCTTGAGGAGATGTTCCGAAGAAATGGAGCCGTTGAGAATGGAAACCCAGCCAGAGCCCACCCTGATCGAATTCGTTCTTTACAATCGCTGGGCCAACCAGCAGCTACTAGCAACCTGCCTGAACCTGGATGAGAACGTGCTCACCGCCGACATTCCGGGCGCACTTGGTTCCATACAAGAGACCTTTGTCCATCTCTTGCGCGCCGAGGCCCGGCTGCTCAATCGGATCAACGGAACGGCTCCCCAGCCACCTTTCCAATGGGAAGATGGGCCGAGCCTGGCCCAAATGGCAGAGTTTGCCGCGCAAGTAAGCGCGGCTTTTATGGACAACGTGAAGAACGTTTCCCCCACCCAGAACGTCCACCAGGAGAGCGACGGCTGGGAATTCGACTATCAGGCGCGGCTCATCTTCATGTCGCTGATCTATCATGGCATTGCACACCGGACCGATATAACGACCTTTTTGAACAGTCATGGCATCACCGTACCCGAACTGGACGTCTGGGGGTATCAGGAAGCATATCCTGATCGCTTTCAGGCTCAATTGAAGAAGGTAGCGGGCAGCTGAACGAAAACGAAGAACAAGGGTTTATTCTGCAAAAATCTGTGCAATCTGCGTCACCTGTGTTTACTTTCGTCATACCCCAAACCAACTCTAAACCGACCTTAGCTGTCCCGCCAAATCTATCGAAATCCCCACCTACAGGAGAGCCACCGAATGAAAATCACCGCCATCAAACCCATCTTCGCCCAGGGCGAGCAACGGGTCTTTGTCTTTGTGAAAGTGGAGACCGACCAACCTGGGTTGATCGGCTGGGGCGAGGCGTCGTTGGAAGGCAAGCCACGGGCCGTCGCCGGCTGCATTCAGGACATGGAACCCATGATCCTGGGGATGGACCCACGCAACGTGGAGCACTGCTGGCAAATTCTCTACCGCAGCGCCTTCTGGCGCATGGGAATCATCGGCCTTTCGGCCATCTCCGGCATCGACCAGGCCCTGTGGGACATCAAAGGCAAAGAGCTGGGCCGCCCGGTCTACGAACTGCTGGGGGGCAAAGTGCGGGACAAGGTGCGCATGTACACCCATTTCGGCGGAGCCACCCCCGATGCCATGGCCGAGGACGCTGCATCGAAGGTGGCGAAAGGCTGGACAGCCGTCAAAACAGTGCCCGTGCCCATCACCAACATCGTGGACGGCATCGGCGTGCAAAAGCAGGCCGAAGCGGGTCTGCGTGCTGTGCGCGAAGCCGTGGGGGACGAAATCGACATCCTGCTCGACATGCACGGGCGGGTGACGCCCCAAATGGCGATCCAATACGCCCGGCGTTTCGAGCCGTATGCCCCCTTCTTTATGGAAGAGCCAGCCCAGGCCGAAAACCCCGCGGCCATGGCAGCCATTGCCAACGCCACCACCATCCCCATTGCCACCGGCGAAC
>JAHEML010000763.1 GCA_024643705.1 Caldilineaceae bacterium
AGACCCGCGCCCAGAGGGTTGGCCACAGTGACTCGCTGGCGGCGGGCGGCTTCCAACAGCCCTGCCACGCCCAGATAGGAGTCGGAGCGCAGTTCCAGGGGATCGCAGAAGGTGTCGTCCACCCGGCGCAGAATCACATCCACCGGCTGCAATCCAGACAGGGACTTCATCACCACCGAGCCGTTGAGCACGGTCAGGTCGTCCCCCTGAACCAGAGGAAAGCCCAGATAGGCAGCCAGATAGGCGTGCTCGAAATAGGTTTCGTTGTGGGGGCCGGGGGTGAGGAGGACGATGCGGGGGGTCTCTTTGTGCTGGGTGGCCACAGACGCCAGGGTGCTTTGCAGTTCCCGAAAGAAGTTGGAAAGATAGCGAATGCGCCCCTCGTGGAACATTGTGCGCATGGCCGAGGCCAGAATAGTGCGGTTTTCCAAGGCATAGCCCGCGCCGGATGGGGCCTGAGTGCGGTCGGCCAGCACCCACATGCGCCCGTCCGGCCCCCGGGCCAGGTCCGCGGCATAGACCAGCAGTTGGCGCTCGCCCGGCTGCACAACCCCCTGACAGGCCCGCAGAAATCCGGGATGGCTGTAGATCAGGTCCGGCGGCAACAGCCCTCCGGCCAGCAGTTTGCGTGGACCGTAGAGGTCTTCCAGTACTAGATTGAGGAGTTCGGCCCGCTGCATCACCCCGGCTTCGATCACCGCCCAATCGGCTTCCCCCAGAATCAGCGGGATGATGTCCATCGGCCAGGGGCGCTGCATCCCATCCGGCGCGCCGTAGACATTGTAGGTGACGCCGTTGTCCCGCAACAGACGGCGCACGTCCTGCTGCAAGCGTTCCAGGCCGGGTGCGCCCAGACCGTTCAGAAAGTGGATGAAGGGCTGCCAGTGGGGTTGGAGCACGCCCTGGGCCTGCCACATCTCGTCGTAATTGTCCCCGGCAGAGGGGTAATCGGCCAACAGTTGGCTGGCTAGTGCGCTTCCGGCGTCCATCGCAGGTCCAGTGTGTGGGCAAAAATAGGATTGGCTTCCACGGTAGGCATGGTGGACGACTCTTGCCGTCCCCCGTGTTCGGTCACATAGCGGCGGGTGGGCCGGGGTGTGGTGGGGTAGACAAAAACGCCGCTGGGGGTGTGGCCGTAATCCCAGAAGCGGCTGACCCGCCGGGATTGGGCTACATTGGCGTTGACCGGGAAGTCGTCGTAGGCCCGCCCCCCGGCGTGGACTACGTGATAGGTGCAGCCCCCAATCCCACGCCCGTTCCAAGTGTCGATGATGTCGAAGACGAGGGGGGATTGCACCCGCAGGGTGGGGTGCAGCGCGGAGGGGGGCTGCCAGGCCTGATAGCGCACCCCGGCCACAAATTCGCCGGGCACGCCTGTGCCGCACAGGGGCAGACGGCGGCCATTGCAGGCCACAATATAGCGGTCACCCACCAGCCCCTGGACTTTCACCTGCACCTTTTCTACCGACGAATCCACATAACGGGACGCGCCCTGTGCGGTCACCTCTTCCCCCAGCACGTTCCAGGGTTCGATAGCCATGCGCACTTCCAGACTCATCCCCTGCACCTGTGTAGTGCCAAAGCGGGGGAAGCGGAATTCAAAGAAGGGGGCCAGCCATTCCAGCCGGAAGTCGTAGCCAGCCGACTGCAACTCGCCCACAACTTCCCTTAGGTCCGTTTCCACAAAGTGGGGCAGCAGATAGCGGTCATAGAGGGCCGGCCCCCAGCGGGTCAGTTTGCGGCGATAGGGCTGCCGCCAGAACCAGGCCAGGAGTGTGCGTACCAGCAACATCTGGGCTACGCTCATCCGGGCGTGGGGGGGCATATCGAAGGCCCGCAACTCCACCAGCCCCAGCCGCCCGCTGGGAGAGCCGGGGGCGTAGAGTTTGTCGATGCAGAATTCGGCCCGGTGGGTGTTGCCGGTGATGTCCACCAGCAGATTACGCAACACCCGGTCCACCATCCAGGGCGGGACAGGCTGGCCTGGTTCGGGAATCTGTTGGAAGGCGATCTCCAATTCGTAGAGGTGATCCTCCCGGCCTTCGTCTACACGGGGGGCCTGGCTGGTGGGGCCGATAAACATTCCGGAGAAAAGATAGGAGAGGCCGGGGTGATTCTGCCAATAGGAGACCAGACTGCGCAGAAGATCGGGCCGGCGCAGGAAAGGGCTATCAGCGGGGAGGATCGCGCCCAGAGTGATGTGATTGCCGCCGCCTGTACCCGTGTGGCGACCGTCCGGCATAAACTTCTCCGCGCCCAGGCGGGAGAGTCGGGCCTCTTCGTAGAGTGTGACGGTATTCTCCACCAGTTCCCGCCAACTGCGGGAGGGGTGGATGTTGACTTCGATGACGCCGGGGTCCGGAGTAACAAGCATCTTTTGCAGCCGATAGTCGGAAGGCGGATCATAGCCTTCGATGACGACGGGGATGTCCAAAGATTGGGCCGTCAGTTCCACCGCGGCCAGTAGGTCCAGATAGTGTTCCAGATAGCTGGTGGGTGGCATAAAAATGTGCAGCCGCCCCTCCCGGGGCTCCACACAGAGCGCGGTGTGGGGCACCTCTCTGGCCGACCGTTTGGTTGTCCGCGCTGTCACCGGCTGACGGGGTGGGGGCGGCGTGACCTCGGCGTCGTAGC
>JAHEML010000074.1 GCA_024643705.1 Caldilineaceae bacterium
CGTCTCCCCCACGCTTGCTGGCCTTCATAGTTGTCATTGGGTTACACATCAGCCTGCACTGGTTCAGCGGCTTTAGCGCCCAAAGCAACAAGAAAGCGCTGATTTACTTGATCACCCAGGGGTGCCTCGGTTTGACAGCCACTCTCCTCTCTGGTTCCCCAACAATCTCTTTGGCCGTTTTCGCCTCGATGATTGGCGAAACCATCGGCACATTTGGAATGTCCCGGCTCACATGGTTGGCTATTTCGGCTTTTCTTATCCTCACACCCATCGGGTATTGGCTTGTCGGTGGGCAAGAAATGCTTATTGATTGGATGTCTCCAACCATTTCCACCATGATCATGCTCATCGTTTTTATGGTTCTCTTCCGCAAACAGCTCGATACCAGCCAGCAGGCCCAGGCCTTGGCCGACGAACTGGAAAGTGCTAATCGCCAGTTGGCCGCCTACGCTGCTCAGGTGGAAGAACTTACACTTGCCAGCGAACGTCAGCGCATGGCCCGCGAACTCCACGATACCCTGGCCCAAGGGGTAGCAGGGCTTGTACTCCAACTAGAAGCGGTGAAGGCTCACTTGGGGGCTGGGCGGGGCGAACGGGCGTCAGCGATCATCGAACAATCCCTCACTCGGGCACGCAGCACCCTGGCCGACTCCCGCGCAGCCATCGATGATCTACGCTCGGCTCCCGCCAATCTGCCCGACGCTGTGCGCGCCAAGGTAGAACGCTTTACCCAGGCCACCGGCATCCCCTGCGATCTGGACCTCGCCCTCGACGGGAATTCCCCCGTCCCAACAAGCGTAAGCGGTCACATCCAGCGGGTACTCAGCGAGGTACTTGCCAACATCACACGCCACGCCCAGGCCACCCACGTTTGGGTCGATTTTCACATCCACGAAGACCAATTGATCCTGGAGATTCGTGACAATGGGCGCGGGTTTGATCCGGCATCGGTCAACCAGTCGGGTCACTATGGCTTGCTGGGAATGAGAGAGCGGGCACGCTTGGTGGGGGGAAGGCTGACGCTTACATCAGAAAAGGGGATAGGAACCCAGGTTCAACTACATGTTCCCCTGCACGCAAAAGGAGAGGACACATGAATGCCATTCGCATTCTGATCACCGATGATCATTTCATCGTGCGCGAAGGGATCCACCTGGTTTTGGAAACTGCGGAGGGGTTTGAGGTGGTAGGCGAAGCCACAGATGGCGCAGAGTGCCTGCGCTTTATCGCCGATCTGACACCGGATCGGATGCCCCACGTGGTGCTGATGGATCTACAAATGCCGGGCATGGATGGCATTACAGCGATCAGCCATTTGCGTCGAGAGTACCCAGAGGTTGCCATCGTTATCCTGACAACATTCAACGAAGATGAGATGATGCTGCGCGGTCTGCAAGCCGGGGCGCGGGGCTATCTTCTCAAAGATACGGATCGGCAAACCCTGCTGGACACAATCATCGCCGCGGCCAGAGGGGAGACCCTGCTCAAACCGGAAATTCTCAGCCGAGTGCTGGCATTGCAGCACTCGGCCCCCCGGCCTGCCATAGTAGCCAACGACTCCCCCCTCACCGACCGTGAGCTTCAAGTGCTGCAAGCCACCGCGCTGGGCGAACGCAACAAAGAGATCGCACATCGGCTGGGTATCAGCGAGCGCACTGTTAAAGCCCATTTGACGAGCGTGTACAACAAATTCGGGGTGGACTCACGCGCTGCCGCGGTTGCGATAGCATCCCAACATGGTCTTCTCCGCGGATAAATCCCTTTAAGCATTGCTATCGCGCCTGCGCAGCGGCCAGAACCTCCGGCGGCACAACGACAACAAGTTGACCGTTGACTTCTCCGACAGTGTAACGATCTGCAATAACAAACGGCACAGAGACGCCCGACCCAGCACTGGTCTCCACTTTGCCCACGGCAGAAAGAATATACTGTACGGGCAGGCCCTCTTTTACGCCCACCCAAATGTCAAACTGGGCCGAATCGATTGTCAACGGAGATTGTGTAGGCGGTGGAGGCAGTGCCAGGCGGGCACTGATCACGCCGGTAAGCAATGACACATCAGTCAACTGGTAATGGGTGGCACGCAGACCGCCAACCAACTCCTCGCCACGAGCAGTGCTGGCAGCGAGAAGTGTGGCGACAGGCAATCCGCTTATGACAGCCAGAACATCGCTATTGGGCAGGATGCCCCCCGGCGAGACCAGCACACCACTGCGACCATCCACATCGCCTGTCCGCACAAGTTTACTCCAGCCGTTCCACGAAAGTTGATAGACAGACCCACCGCTGGCATAGGCTTCGTCCATGACACCGGGTGTGGGCGATTGCGGAACCAACAAGGTTGTGACAGCGTGAGCGTCGTAGCCGAATGGGCCGTCAGTTGCTGTCCATTCGTAGCTAAACTCAAGAATATCTGCTGGCTCAGTACCGTTGGGCTGCGGGTGTTGCACTTCCTGGTGCAGAATCGCCCGATAGGAACGAATGGGTTCCGTCACTTCGGCTACAGCCGATGCCACAACAGTAGAGCCATCTCCATTCACAGGCTTAGGCCCCATCAATGCTTCACATCCACCCACAAAGAGAACCACGCCGAATAACATCCAAATTCTGATCCAAACCGATCTGTTCATGTTGCCAATCTCCCAGTACACACCAAAAGGTGGAAAGTACCACGCTGGCATAAGCGTACCGCAAATCCTCTGCAACACAAGGGCCGAATGTGTACCAATTCCTGCAACATTGATGGAAGCGGCCAGTCCATCAACCAACCAATTCGGCGATCTTCTCCCTTTCTCGAAACTGGGTTCGATACAAATCAGCGTACAGCCCATCCAGAGCCAAGAGTTCGTCGTGGGTTCCCTGCTCCACCAATTGGCCCTCGCTCATCACCAGAATCTTATTTGCGGCCAAAATTGTAGAAAGTCGATGGGCGATCACAAAACTGGTGCGCCCGGCAAAGAGCGGCTCCAACGCGGCCTGGATCAGCGCCTCGCTCTGGGAATCCAGATGCGCGGTCGCTTCATCCAGGATGAGAATGCGCGGGTCTTTCAAAATCACACGGGCAATTGCCAGCCGCTGCTTTTCGCCGCCGCTCAGCCGATAGCCCCGCTCCCCCACCAATGTCTGGTAGCCGTCGGGCAGCCCGGCGATAAAGTCGTGGATATTGGCCGCCCGACAAGCCGCCTCCATCTCGGATTGGGTGGCATCCTGTTTGGCATAGCGCAGATTGGCGGCAAAAGTGTCGTGGAGCAAGTACGTCTCTTGGGTGACCATGCCAATCTGCCGGGCCAGCGATTCCAGAGTCACGTCCCGCAGATCGTGACCGTCCAGCAAAATGCGACCTTCTGTTTGGTCGTAGAGCCTGGGCAGCAGGTAGGTGACGGTGGTCTTGCCCGCGCCGCTGGGGCCAACCAGCGCCACAAGTTCGCCCGGCGCAACACGAAAGTCCAGAGCTTGAAGGGCCATGGGGCGAGATGAAATGAGGAATGGTGAAGAAACGTTCGACCCTGGAGACTGGGCGCTGTTGGATGAAGACAAGGGGTGTTCTTCTGGCACGGCATAGTGAAACGAGACCTGCTCGAAACGGATGTCGCCGTGCACGCTCTGCAATTCCAGGGCATCGCTCTTGTCGGCGATCTCCACAGGCATGTCCAAATATTCAAAAACCCGCTCGAAGCTGACCAGAGCACGAGCAAATTCCACAGGCACATTGGAGAGAGAGGAGATCGGCCCATACAACCGGCCCAGGTAGGCTGCAAAGGCGACAATCGTGCCCACCGTGATCACATCCTCCAACACAAAGCGCCCGCCCACCCAATAGATCAGCGCCGTGCCCAGCGCGCCGGAAATGCTCAACCCCAAGAAGAACCAGCGCCCAATCATGGCTTGGCGGATGCCAATATCGCGCACCTCGGCGTTGGTCTTGCCAAAACGCTCCATCTCATGCTGGCCCCGGCCAAAGGTTTTGACAAGCAGCGCGCCGTTCACATTCAGGGTTTCGCTAATGGCGTTGGACATATCCGCATTCAGCACCATACTTTTGCGGCGAATCTCGCGCAATATCAGCCCCACCCGACGGGCAGGCAGCACAAAGAGCGGCAGAACGACAACCGCCAGCAGGGTGAGACGCCACTCAATTGTAAGCATCACGGCGAGGGTGGAAACAAGGGTGAAAATATTGGTCAGCAGATTGGGGATGGTGTTAGCAATCGCCCCCTGCGCGCCCACCACATCGTTGTTTAGCCGGGAGATAATGTCGCCCGATTTGGTGTGGGTGAAAAAGCGCAGGGACATCCGTTGCAGATGCTCGTACAACTCCTGGCGCAGATCATAAATGATCCCTTCGCCCACTCTGGAATTAAAATAGCGCTGGGCAACCCCCAGCAGACCGCTGACAATGGGGATGGAGACCATGGCCAATGCCAGCAAATTCAGCCGCCCCCATTCGCCATTGGGCAGCACGTTGTCGATCAATTCTCGATAGAGCAGGGGCGGCAGCAATTCAATCAGCGAAATCAGCGCGATAATTGCCAAGCTGATCGCCACTGCTCGCCAATAGATGCGGGCATAGCCAAAGACCCGCACCAGCAGTTGGCGGGTAACGCGGGGGCGATCTTTTTCGGGGTCGTGGGCGACGTATCGCCACCAGTTGCCATGATGGGCCATAAGAATCCTTGTGCTTGATAGATTGGCGCTAAGGGGTTGGATATTGGATAATGCGACGGTGATCCGTTGATCACCGTCATACGTACCATCATAAATGGATTCGATCGATATGGACAATGACCGAGAGTCAATCAGCTTGTTTCAAAGGTTGCAAAACCGGCTGTATGCCATCCCCGCGGTGGCCCAATGGTGGGCAGGTCGGTTTGCCCGCAGCACCCGCCACAGCAGCCCCACCGATCCCGTCCCCTTTTCCCGGCTGGCAAAACCATTGGCAGAATCCAGCGTCGCCATCATCACCACGGGTGGGGTACATTTGCAGGGCCAACCCCCTTTCGACATGCGCGACCCGGACGGAGACGCGTCCCTGCGCACAATCCCCGGTGATGTCCCAGCGTCCGAGCTGATGATCACCCACGATTATTACAATCATACCAGTGCCGACAGGGACATGAATGTGATCTTTCCCCTGGATCACTTCCGCGATCTGGCCCAGCGGGGGATCGTGGGCAGCCTTGCACCCCGCCATTTCGGGCTGATGGGCCACATCGAAGGGGCACATCTGGTGCGTTTGCAAGAAGAGACAGCCCCGAAAATAGCGGCCACCTTGCGGGCAGACGGGGTAGACATTGCCTTTCTCACCCCCGCCTGAGGGCTTTGCAATCGGTCCGTGGGGCTGATAGCACGGGAAGTAGAGGCGGCTGGCATTCCAACGGTTGTCATCTCGCTGGCAAAAGAGATCACAGAAAGCGTGGGTGTGCCCCGTTCCCTCTTTGTCAAATGGCCTTTGGGCCACCCCCTGGGCGAAGCGATGATGCCCACCCAACAGCGCACGCTGATCTTTGATGCCCTGGTGCATCTGCAAACGGCCAGCGAACCGGGCATCGTTGCCGAGCCAGGGTACCGCTGGCGGCGGCATGTCTATGCAGAACCGGATTGGGCACAATTGCAGCAAATTGATGGGTAAGTGAAACCGGAAAAGTATTTAGAACACCAATGACAGGGTTTACGGATTTGATTTCTGTAAATCAGCGTTTGCAGCGTTCATCTGCGTCCAAAAACTTTCTTGGAATCACTTTGCAGCAGCGCAAGCATAAATCACCACTCTTTTCACGAGAATCGACGGCATCTACGCTTGTTATGCGGTTAGAAACCGCACCTACAAAAATATATTTTACGCGGCATTGAACAGGTACTATTTGGACAACCGCTTCACTTCGACCATGGGAGATTCGACATGCAAGACAACCCCCAATCCCGTCCACCCCTGCGCCCGACAGCCATCTTGTTTGCCCTGGCTCTCAATATTTTGCTCGTCACGCTGGCGCTCTTCGTCGCAAGCAGTCGTTCTCTACCCAGCGGCATGTTGTCTGGGTTGCCGCTTGTTGGCAGCATCATTGCTGGTGTGGCAACGGCGGTTTATGTTGGGCGACGGGCTGCAATCCACGCCTTGTTGGGGGGGCTGTTGAGCGCGCCGATCCTTGCCCTTTTTGTCCTGCCCGCTGCAAATTGGAGTTTCGCATTTTTGGCCGGAGCGTTTTGTGCGGTGGGGGGCATCGTGGGGGAGTTTTGGCAACGACGATAAGACGATATGACAGCAGGCGAAATAGAAATTTCGCGGCTGGCTATGATACAATCTCCATTTGTGATCATTCTCAACGCTCTACTCGAACTCCTCATATCACCCGTTGGCCCTTCGTTTGTTCTCGGCGTTGGCGCGCTGGCCGTTTGGCTTATTGGCCGATACACCCGCAATGTTGACCTGGCCGGGACTGCCGCCGTGGTTTTTTGGATTGCAGCTGCAGCCCAGATCATTGGTTTGCGGCTGCAGCCGGTAGTGCCCATCTACAGCCGGGCCTGGCAACCGCTGATCCTGCCCGGTGCGAACTTGCTCTGGGTGGGCGATGGCTGGAACTGGTATGTGTCGACGCTTGTCATTCTTCTTGGGGGCGTGGCCATTCTTCTCAGCGTTTTTGTGACCGGCGATAGCATAACCAACAATGGCGTAACCAGTGATGACGTACATAGTGTTGACGCTGATGACCAGGCCATCAGCCAGACCACCCAGCGGATCACGGCGACTCTCACATCCAATTTGGGCGTATTGGCAACAGCCTTGCTCTTTGTGGGCAGCGGCAATCTACTCACCGTCACCCTGACCTGGGTGGTGATGGACTTGCTGATTCTTGCCCGCAATGCCATTGCCCCCCATGCCCTGGAATTGAGCGAAAACGACGAGCCATTCTACCGCGCGCCCCTTGGCAATCAAGCCCAAGGCTTTAGCCTGTTTGGCGCGCTGCTCTTGCTCATCGGTCTTCTGCCCGCCGGGATGACAGGGCCGGGCCAACCTCTGCTTGGTGGTTCGCTGCCCATCGAAACCGTCTTCCTCATGCTGCTAGCCTCGGCCATTCGTGCCGGGGCCTATCCATTTCACCTATGGCTTCTGCCCGCCAACAGCTTGCGCCTGCGTCTACCCAGCCGTTTTTTGGATCATCTGGTGCCTGGCCTGTGCGGGCTTTGGCTATTGGGCTGGGCCAGCGGATTGGGTGGCAAAGAGATATTACAAAATGGTACTTTTGTCGGCCTCATTCTCTTGGCTCTGCTGGCGAGTGCGATGGCCGCCTATACGGCAACCGATAAATCCTTCCATACCACGTTCGTGTTGATCACGTCTGTGGGAATCGCTGGTTTGACCAGTATCCTTGCGGGTGTGAGCGGGCCAGCCGCGCTGATTTGGCCTACCACTACTTTTGCCCTGGGGGGTGGTTTGTGGCTGGTAGGCGAACGAATTTGGCGGGAATGGGGCTGGCAATTGCCGGTCAGCATTGGCGCATTGGCGCTGGTGGGTGTGCCCTTTACCCCTGGCTTCCTCACCCAATCTGCGATTGCCCGACTTGTGGCCGGAGACTTCTCTGGCAATCTTGTCATGCCCTTTATTGCAATCTACGTGTTCGCGCAGACAATCTATGTTTCGGCCATGTTGCGCAGTTGGAGCGCAGAGGCCCAAAAACCCGCGACTCAACCTTCGCAACTGGCCTGGCGCCTCTTGATTTCCAGCGTGATTTTGGCGTTGCCATTGGTTGTGGCTGGCATCTTTCCCCAATTCATGGCGACCCTGGCTGGCATTGCCAACGCCATACCGCAGAATGTGGGCGACCCGCCCAGTGCTGTGGCAGACGCGCCCGTCTGGCTGACATTGGGAGTTCCGCTATTGCTGGGGATGGGCCTGGCTGTGGCGCGTACCCGCTTATGGCAGATAGTAGGCCAATGGCCCCAGCGGCTCGCCCGTTTGACCGGCCTGGAATGGCTGGCTCAGTTCACAGGTTGGGCTGGCACGCACAGTGCAACCATGTGGGAATCGGCCATGGGTGTGGTCGAGGGTCGGGGTTCCATCGGGTGGCTCATTACTTTGATGCTCATCGGTCTATTTTTTCTGAGTTGATCCTATGTTGACATGGTTGTTTGGCGACAATTTCTGGCTGTCTTCTACGCCTATTATTGTGATTGGGCTGTTGGCCGCGCTTGTTGTGCTGGCCTGGGACTGGCGTATCAGTCTGCCGGCTGTACTCCTGGTTCAATGGGGGCTGGGTCGACTGTCTGCCCAGCGTGCACTCATCCCAGAGGAATGGATAAGCGTTCTTTCCTGGGTAGTGGCCGCTTCTCTGTGTATGTTTGTATTATCCATTTTGCAGTCCGGCAGGTCGCCCAGAGTCGGCAGGCTGGGTACGTTGCTATTCCGCAGCTTGGTTTTGGGGTTGGCAGCCTTCCTGCTCTATTCGGCAAAGATCGACGCATGGCTGCCGCTGATCGATGGCGAGCTGACCCGCCTGATTTTGTGGGTAGTCGTGTGCGCGCTCTTGACCACAGCCAGCACGAGCGATGCGCTGAACAATGGGCTGGCGCTCTTGCTGTGGTTGATGGCTGCTGAGATTGCGATACTCACCGTGACACCAGCATCGGTGGTGGTGGTTCTTTTGGGAATCCTCTTCTTGGTTGTGGCCCTGGCCTGTAGCTACCTGATCATGGCAGAAAATGTAGGGCTGGTTGATCTGCAAAGACCGACGACAGATGCTGTCTTCCCCATCCGCCCCGGCCCTACCAATCCCATGTTTAATAATCGATTTGCCAACCGATTTGCTAATGTGAGACAGTGGATGGCTGGGCCAGGCAACAACGGAAAAACAGGAAATCCTGAGCAAGAGAGCCTGCCTGGCGAACCGACCCCTGCGAGAAGCGCGCAACGAGAGCAACAATTGTGAATCCGATTCCATTGCCATTTTTTCTACCCACACTGCTCTTGCTGCTGGCTCTGCTTGCCTACCTGTTTCGATTCATGGATCGGTTGACCCCTGGGTTGTCCGGTTTGGCGGCTGGGGGGTTGGGGCTTTGGCTGATGAGTGATCCGCCCATCGAAGGAGTTGCGCGCCTGTTTGGCACACCGATACGGGTTGACTTTCAGGCTGAGATGGTGCGTTTCGATCTGGTATTTCGTCTCATCCCCTCTTCTCTCCCAATTTTGGGTACCATTCTCATATTCACAAGCATTGCCTTGCTGCTCACGGCGGCTAGTAGCCAGGGGCGCCACTTCCCGTGGATTGCGCTCTTACTTTCCGCGGGGTATTGCCTGCTGCTGCTTCTCGCCGATGCTCCCATTCAACCAACCCTGCTGGCTCCTCTTGCGCTGGCTGTGCTGACCGCGCTGGGCATCTTTGCGCTCCAGGCTGGGCAGCTTGGCGACACCGTTGGGCCGCTACGAACGCTGATGCCGCCCCTATTGGCTTTCCCTTTCTTCGTCCTGGCCTCGTGGCATTTAGACTCGCTCGCCATTAACCCGCAAGATGCCGAAGCGGGTCTGGCTGCGGCCACATTCCTGGCCTTGGGTGTCCTATTGCTGTTGGCCCCAGCCCCATTACACAGCGCAGGGCTGGCTGTGGCCGAGAGCGCTCCGCCGGTTGCTTTCGCATTGCTCACCCTGCTCTATCAATTTGTCGTACTGACGCTGATCTTCCGCATCGTCACGCTCTA
>JAHEML010000764.1 GCA_024643705.1 Caldilineaceae bacterium
ATAGTTATACTCGCCCACCTGCATCTCGTAGCGGTTGTTGCTGTTGTCCAGGTCCATGCCGTGGTTGAGAATGATCAGCTCGATGTATTCAGGCCGCCCGGAGCTGCGGTAGCTCAAAGTGGCCGAGATCACATCGTTGAAGAGCATTTCGCCGCGGTAGATATACTGATCCAGGGTGCGGGATTGATCGTCGAAAGGTGCCAGTCGGCGCAAACGCACAACGAGCTGGTTGCTGTCGGTTGATCCCATGGGGCGTAGTTCGTCGTTGCGAATGTAGACGGTGGCCGTCACAATTTCGCCCACTTCGGGCCGCATGTTGGAGAGGTCCACATGCTCGATGAATGGATCGATACCTGCCATGGCATCGCCCATATCCCAGACACCTGTGCTGGCCGTACCACCCAGCACCCGGGCCTGACGTGTGCCCTTCATGCGGATGGGGGCCACCGCGCCCACCTGCCAGACCTGTTCTGCCTGGCGGCTGGTCACGGTGTTGAATGTGTCGCGCACGCCCACAAAGCCCATGGCTCCGTTGGGGTTCTGGTTCGAGATGGGCAAGGCGGCCGCGCTGATCTGCCAGAGGGTTGTGCCTTCGTCTGCCGAGAGGACGCCGGGAGGCGCCCAGCGGGCCGAACCTCTCTCTAGCAGCCCTTCAGCCACGCCGATCTGCCCGCCGGTGCTGGGTGGGCCGTCGCCGTCGCCGCCGCCAAAGGACCGCAGAACTACCAGCGCATGATTTTCTGTGTAGATGGTTACCTGGGGCCAGGTGCCACTGGTGTTGCCCACGTCGTCTACATCCCAGTCCGTGGCGTCGGGTCCCCACCAGGCGGTGTAGAGACGCATGGTTTCTACCGAAATGTCTGTGTCGCCGCCGGGTGCGCCATCCGTGGGTTTGACGACGATCATGGCGATCAGGGGTTTGTCGCTGAGGGGGCTGAAGCCCAGGCTGGCTTGCAGCACACCAGCGGGCCAGGCGGCTGGCTCTTGCCGGGCCGACCATGTGCTGCCATTCCATGTGGCATAGTTCAGGCGTCGGTCGCCGTTGGTGTTAAAGTCGGCGTCGTGTTCCCGTATCCATGTCAGCCAGGCTGTGCCGCCACCGGGGGCAAAGCCCACGGCCGGTTCCAGATCGGCGCTGGTTGTTTCGTTGGCCACAACCTGTTCGGTTTCCCAGATACTGCCATTCCACTGGCGGCTAACGATCTGCCAGTCGCCTTTGGTGGTGGAGCTGGCGTCGCCGTCCCGGCCCCAGACGACGAGCACCTTGCCGGTTGTTGGGTCGGTTGCCAGCTTGGGGCGGCCATCGCTGGCTGTGTTATCGGTCAGGCGTACTTTGGCGCTCCAGACGCCGCTGGTTTTGTCCCAGGTGGAGGCGTAGATTTCCTGGTGGGCCAACACATCGGCCAAAGCGGTGTATTGATCGTTGGGTGGCACAGTGATCTCGCTCCAGACGGCGATGGCTTTGTCGTTGCCGATAAAGGCCAGAGCCGGATCGTGCTGGTCGTTGGCTTCGATCACCTTACCCCGGCTGCGGTCTCTGCCGTTGCCGGCTACATAATCAAAGAAGACGGCCGTCTCGACTACCCCGGGTGTGACGGAGACATTCTCCACCCACAAGCGCATGGTTCCGCCGTCCGCGGCCATGGCGACCACTGGGTCGGGCATCAGGGGCGGTGGTGCGTAGCTGTCCATGCTGGCCGAACGCAGCAGGGCATCGGGATCATCCGATTCGCCGGGGGCCATCTTGCAGCCCGATGGGAAACGTTCGTCGAAGAAGACCTTTTCCCACTTGGTGCTGTCGGATTTGGACCAGAAAAGCAAGTTGATCTTGTAGCTGGCCCATATCTTGATGCGGGCCAGGGCGCGGATGCAGGGGTCTTCCAGATAGATTGGAAAACTGCGAGAGAGATCGACGGCGATGGGCTGATCGTAGGAGATAATGCCCTGGAGGGCGATGCCCGCCTTGCCGCTGACGAAGATAAAGTTGGCCGAAATGGAGACGCCTGCCTGTACCCACAGTTCGGGCCGGGGCACAATGCGGAATTTGGTCAGCCGGTAGTCGTTGGCATCGATGAATCCTTGCAGAACCATTGTGCCCTCGAACTTGGCTGTCAGCCCCAGTTGAAAGGAGATTTCGGCGCCAAATATCTCTTCGTCCACCGAAATGCCCAAGCCTGGCACACCCAGCCAACGGCCACAAATTCCCTTGGATTCCGGCTCCGGTGGCCACCACTTCTCGCCGTTCTTCTTCTTCAGCCGGGCCTCTTGGATGGCTTGCATCGATTGGGCGATGGCATAGCCTGTCTTGAAATTGCCTTCAGGGACTATCTCGCCTTTGAGATCACAGAGGTTGAGGCGGCGTGACTGCACCAGATAGTTGGAGAAGGGCACATACTCGTTCTTCTCCATGTCTCTGGGGCGTTGGGGCGTCACTTCGAATTTCTCGGCCACCTGAAACTGCTGTTTGGTGAAGGAGAGAATTTGCAGGAAGATGCCACCGTCGCCCTCTGCGCTCCACTTGCCGTTGATGTTAAATGTCTCTTTGATCTCAACATCGGCTCTGGCCTGACTGTAGAGGGAAAGCAGGCCCAGATCGAGTTCGTGGGGTGGGTCGCTGGGCCAGCGCAG
>JAHEML010000765.1 GCA_024643705.1 Caldilineaceae bacterium
AAACGCTGACAGTCCAGCGGGTTTGGGTCTACGCGTTGACATTGGCCGATGATCCAGGCGCGCCCCTGCCGCCCGTCGGGGCGGAGATTGGTTCGCGAGCAGTCAGCCAAAAGGTCATGACAGCCGAACCGGACACGGAACGCGGGTGAGCAAGTTTTATGTCTGCCATTGCTTTGTGAAAATTCTGCCATCTGTGGTTCATATTCTGGGCAAACAGAGAGCCGCCGGTAAGCAGCACCGGCGGCTCTCTGTTTGAATCGGCTGTCAGTTGCGTCTAGTTTGCCTGCCAGCACTTGACCAGCACATCATAATTCTTGGCTTTAACCGAGAAGCCCCAGATTTCCCACTCCAAGAAGCGCTTCCAATCTTTGCTCAGCACCCGGTAGCGCTCCACCCAACCGATAATTGCGCCGCCCAAAGGCTTGGTCTGGGCCTTTACATTGGCACAGAATTCCATGCCATTTTCGTTGAAGGTGGTGGAGAGCTTGGCCGGAATTTTGGAATCCATCACGATCAGGCTCACGCTGACACCACCTCGTAAGGCGCCCACCTTCAGCCCCACGCCGGCTTCGCCGGTAAAGCGGCCACTGGGTGTAAAGGTGATCTCACCTGTCATGTTGAGCAGGGCGCAGGTGTTCACCGCGTAGTTCAGGTCGATGCTGTAGAAGCCCAGCACCTTAACCAAAGCCGTGACCGATATCCCCGCGTAAACTGGGTAGGTGAAGCTGGCATCGTAGATATCCAGGGTATCTTTGTAGATGTTCTTGGTCTCTTGGTAGGCGCAGGGAACTGTGTAGCTGTTCTCCTTTTTCACCAACTTTTTGCCCACCCGGAAATAGTAGCTGATACGCTGGCTGTCGCCCTGGGGTTCCACCCATGCCCGGGTGTCCAAAACCGTACGTTTGAAGTCGATCAGCTTTTTGGGCGTGGTGATGTGGATTTCGGCCTTTTGGCCCACGGACATTTCCAACCGGGGCGAAAAAGGCGGGCTGGCTACGTAGGCTTCGCCAGGCAGATTGCCCCCCACCCATTGACCGCCAAAGGGTCGATCCCAGCTTTTGGAGAATTCGCCACCTTCTGGCATGGGCTTGGGGGGCGGCCAGTTTGCCAGGGCTTCAGCGGCTGCGCTGGTTGGCGGCTTCTTGGTTTCCAGGGCATCGGCGATGATTTCTTTGACAAAGGGCGACTTCTTCTCGCTTGTCAACCCGGTGATCAGGAGGCTTTCTGCGCCTGGGTCGGGGATGTTGGCGAGTGCCAGGTAGGCGGCGGCTTGAATTTGGGGGGTGTCGTCGTCGAGAAAGGCTTTGGCGAGATCGAGTACTGTGCTGTGTCCACTGTTGCCCAATGCCAGCAGCGCGACTTCGGTTTCCGAGACGGTGGACGATCCCCGCAGGAGCAACGAAAGGTCGCCAATGATGGCATCGGCGGTGGCGGCGTCGGTGCGGGCCAATTCGCCAGCCGCCGAGCCAAGAGCAAGTAGCGCCGTATCATGGAGAGGCGAAGTCGTGTCCCGGCTGGCTGTCTGCATCGCGGATACCGCGTCGCCGTTGGGTTCTGCTTGCAGGGCCAGCCCGATGAGCGCTTGTTCGCGCAGGGCGGTGCTGTATCCCTGGCTGCTGGGGCCGACTAGCTCGGCAAGCATGGATTGAGTGGTGGATGTCCCCAGGAGTGTGAGCAGATCGATGTAGGCCCGGACGACAGCTTCGTTTGCGATTGCCGCCTGCATCCGGTTCTGGATGGTGGTGAGGGCCGCGCCGGTGGCGTCCAATTCAACCAACCGCGCCACCCGCAAAAGTTGAGCGGGATTGGTTGGGTCGGCTTCCAGCGCATTCAGTTCGCTGTTCAGGTCTGCTGTCTCTGGGTCAATCGGGCTAAAGGATGTGGTTTCTTCGCCAAATTCTGTCCCCAATGAGCTGACCCGGTAGGTGGCCTGGTGGCTGCGGGCGCTGGTAGCTGGGGTGTCAGATACGCCGCGCAAATTGAGCGATCCGCTGGTGTCAGTGCGATACCAAAGAGCCACGCCATCCCAGCCGCCGACCTCTGGGTGGGCTGATGTGGTTGTTTCGTCAAAGCTGTTTGTGCGCTCGTCGAACCGGACTTCGCTGATCACACCCTGGGCGCTATCCAGGGTCATTGACACATGGTTCGTCAGTTCCAGCCCTGTGTTGGCCCCTTGGAAAAGTAGATTCGAGAAATCTTCGCCGCTGATGTTTTTGTAGACCGCGAGGTCGTTGCCCTTCTCCTGCAGGGTGTAGTCCACCCCGTAGCTGCCCTGGCTGCCGTTTTCGTCGGCTTGATAGCTGGTGCCCGTTGTTTGCAGGGTCAATTGCAGATTATTGAGGATACCTTTGAGCACATTGGCCGCGTCGATGCTCATTCCGGCGGGCAGTTGCACGTTGGAAATCACCCCATTGGGCGCTTGCTGAAAGAGTACGGGCTTCAGCAGGTCTGCGGTCAGGGTGGCGTCATCGGCAAAGCCACTGGGTCCGCCGTCGCTGGTAGAGCAGATCCACGGGTCGCGTAAGGTAATCTCGCCCTTGAATGCGTCGCCCTCTTTGCCTGTGATGGCAATTTCGGCCACACCCTGCACCAAGGCTTTGCCCCGGCTGTCTTCGCGGATTCCCTCG
>JAHEML010000766.1 GCA_024643705.1 Caldilineaceae bacterium
TACGACTATCACTGGGTGCTGAATCCAGCCGCGGCGGATCGCTTTGGCGCTGACCTGCCAGCGAGGATTCAGGCGGCTTTCGAAGCCCTCGATCCCTCTGTGCCCGCCCAAAAGGAGATTCTGGACCTCTTTGGTGCAGCCAAGTTTATCCCCACGGCAGACGAAAACTACGCGGCCATCGAGCAGATTGGCCGAGACAGTGGGTTGATCGTCAACCAATGACCGAACCGCTCTTTTCCCTGGCGGGGGTGAGCAAACGCTACGGCGACTTTCCCGCGCTGGACGATGTGAGCCTGACGATTGCGCCGGGCGAACGGGTGGTGTTGATCGGGCCAAGCGGCGCGGGCAAAAGCACGCTGCTCGGCCTGCTCAACGGAACCCTGGCCCCCAGCCAGGGCGAAGTACGCGCACTGGGCCGCGCGCTGGATGGCCTGTCGCCCAAGGAGCGGCGGGCCATCCAGCGGCGCATCGGCACCATCTACCAGCAGTATCAACTGGTGGAAAATCTCCCGGTAATCCACAACGTGAATGCTGGCCACCTGGGGCGTTGGTCGCTGGTCAAGGCACTGCTCTCCCTCGTTTGGCCTCTGGAACGGGAGCGGGCAGAGCAGGCATTGGCCCAGGTGGGCATCGCCGAAAAGCTCTATACCCGCACCAGTTCCCTTTCGGGCGGCCAGCAGCAGCGGGTAGCCCTGGCCCGTGTTCTGGTGCAGAATCCCGACGCGATTCTGGCCGACGAGCCTATCGCCAGCCTGGACCCGGAGCGGGGGCGGGAGATTATGGATTTGCTGGTGGAGATCAGCCAGACCACAGGGAAAACCTTGGTTGCCAGCCTGCACGCGGTGGAATTCACCCATAGCCATTTCGACCGGGCCATTGGTCTGCGCGGGGGGCGGGTGCTCTTCGATTGCCCGGCAGAAGCGGTGGATGAGGGGATGTTGGGGGCGTTGTATCGGATTGGGTGATGGGTTGCGAATTGCGAGTTGCGTTGTTACTGGCGTATGCTGCTCGTCACTTTTTTGTTCAGACCTGTGAGAATCGAGCAACCGCGCAAGACTAGCGCCGGTTGAGTAGCCCTGGCAGTTTAGGGCGTATCGAAACCAAGCGGGTAGATTCGATGAAACGATGAACGCGGCCAACCCGCCATTTTGGTTTCGATACGTCGCGGCCAACTGAAAGCGAATTCGTCTATTGTCCGGGGGCTACTCAACCAGCGACGGCTAGCCCGAACCGCTCTCTATCTGCTCTCTATCCGCCGGAATTGTCGCTTCTTACGCAATACGCAATACGCAGTACGCAACACGAAACAAACAACCTGTGAACCAACTTGCTCTGCCCCGCACTCAATCTGCGCCCATCGCCCGCCCTTCCCTGTGGAACGGGCCAACGGCTGTGTTGCTGGCGACGGTTGTGCTCGTCGTCTGGTCGATCAACCAGACAGGTTTGGGCCGGGAGGAATTGGTCAACAGCGGCGGCT
Source organism: Caldilineaceae bacterium (assembly GCA_024643705.1). GTDB lineage: Bacteria > Chloroflexota > Anaerolineae > Caldilineales > Caldilineaceae > JACQGT01. The sequence continues at coordinate 1,478 of JAHEML010000766.1, forward strand.
GGGGGCTGGTCTGGCGTTTTGTGGCTGCGGCCGCGCAACCGGAACTCAGCCCGGAGCTGCTGGCGCTGACCGCGGACGCCACCCGCATCACCTTGGCCTATGCGGTCTGTGGCACAGTCTTCAGCCTGTTGATTGGGCTGGTGGGTGGGTTGCTCTCGTCGGAGGTGTGGTGGCAGAGTGTACGTACGGCACGCGCAGGCCACGAGAAGGCGACCGCGGGCGCGCCCTGGCTGGCTGTGCGGGGGGTGCTGGCCGTGCCCAGAGCTATCCACGAAGCGGTGTGGGGGCTGATTTTCATCAATATTTTGGGTCTGAACCCCATCAGCGGGATTCTGGCCCTGGCGATCCCCTTTGGCGCGATCACAGCCAAAGTGTTCAGCGAAATATTGGACGAGACGCCCCAGGGCGCGCTCCACGCCCTGGGCAACAGCGGCGCTGCACCCTTGCCCGCCTTTTTTTACACCATTCTTCCCCAGGCATTGCCCGATCTGCTGGGCTACACATTTTACCGCTTCGAGTGCGCCATCCGGTCGGCCACCATTTTGGGGTTGATCGGTGCGGGCGGGCTGGGCTACCAGATTTTGCTCAGCCTGCAATCCCTGCGCTACGAGCAGATGTGGACTTTTCTCTACGCGCTGGTGCTGCTGTGCGCGGCCACAGATTTGTGGAGTTCGCGCCTGCGCTGGCGGCTGAATGTGGCCCGCCAGTTGGAGGTCTGCGTGACCACGGGTGATGACGGGCAGGTGACCCAGAGCGAAGCACCCAACCATCTGGTGCGCCTTTCTCTGGTGGCGGCGCTGTTGCTCACGGTCTACTCTTTCTGGACGGTGAATGCAGATTGGACCCTGCTCTGGTCGCCCCGCAGTATGCGCTTGCTGGGCGAAATGGCTGCCAACTCTTTTCCGCCGCCGCTAGATGTGGCTTTCTGGGCCGACTTGGGCCGAGCCGCCCTTGATACGTTGGCGATGTCTGTGCTGGCCGGGGCTGTGGCTGGGCTGGGTGGGCTGCTGCTGGCTTTCCCCGCGGGGAGCAATTGGGCTGGCGAAGAGGGGCAATCCCGCTTTTCTCTGCTGATGGCACGGTTTGGCAAGCTGATCAGCCGGGGCGGGTTGCTGCTCACCCGAGCCATTGCCGAGCCGATCTGGGCGC
>JAHEML010000767.1 GCA_024643705.1 Caldilineaceae bacterium
CGTGCCCAGGGGTTTCAGCACAGCGGCGTCGGCGGGGCCGTCCATCTCTGGCCCGGTGAAGGGGCGCACCAGGGTCCCCCCCCGCACTTCGTGGTCGTAGGTGCGCACAATCGCCTCTTTACTGGCGACAGATGGATGGGCGAGAAGCTGCAAGAGGAGATCGGAGAGATTGGAGATTGGGGAATCGGCTTCGCTAGCCAATCTCTCAATCTCCAATCTCCAATCTTGAACCCGAAAATTCTTGTCCCGATACTCGGCCTGCAAATCCATACCCGGCCAGCCATCGTGGAGAAATTCCATGCCCAGATGAGCCACCGGTTGGCCCTGATAGGTGACGTGCAATTCGCCGTCGCCAGTGAAGAGGCCCAATACCCGCATCTCCACATCCCAGCCATCGGCCAGCTCTTGCAGCCGGGGCAGATTTTCCTGGGGCACGGCCAGCACCATGCGCTCCTGGGCTTCCGAAAGCCAGATTTCCCAAGGGGTGAGGCCGGGATATTTGAGCGGCACGTCGGATAGTTCGATTTCCACACCCAATTCCTTGCCCATTTCACCACAGGCCGACGAGAGACCGCCCGCGCCACAGTCGGTGATGGCGGTGTAGAGCCGCTCGTCCCGGGCCGCTTCGATCAGCTCGATCAGCCCCTTTTCGGTGATGGGATCGCCAATCTGCACGGCACTGCCCAGGGTTTCGCTGGTTTCGTGGGTCAGTTCAGCCGAGGAAAAAGTAGCCCCGTGTAGCCCATCCCGGCCCGTGCGCCCGCCCAGCACCACGACCCGGTCGCCCAGCTGGGGTTCGGTGGGATGGCTGTTGCGGGGCAGCAGACCCACACAACCGGCAAAAACCAAGGGGTTGCCCAGATAACCTTCGTCGTAGATCACCGCGCCGTTGACTGTGGGCAGGCCCAGCTTGTTGCCGTAGTCGCCGATGCCAGCCACAACCCCTTCTCGGATACGGGCCGGGTGGAGCAAGCCCGCGGGCAGTTCGGCCTGAGGGAAGTCTTGGGGGGCAAAGCAGAGAACATCGGTGCAGGCGATGGGGCGAGCCGAAACGCCGATGATGTCCCGCACCACGCCGCCGATGCCGGTGTTGGCTCCACCGAAAGGCTCCAGGGCAGAGGGGTGGTTGTGGGTTTCAACTTTGAAGGCCAGGTCGTAGTCGTCGTCGAAGGCGATGATGCCCGCGTTGTCCACAAAAGCCGAGCGCAACCAGGGCCGGTTGACTGTTTCGGTGGCCCGGCGCAGATAGTGGCGCAGCATTCCCGGCACTTCGCGCACCACCTTGGTGTGGCGTTCCAGGCTGATCCAGCGAAAGATGACCTTGGAACGGAAGGTTTTGTGGACGCAATGTTCGCTCCAGGTTTGGGCCAGGGTTTCCAGTTCCACGTCGGTGGGGTCTCGCTCCATTTCGGCGAAGTAATCCTGGATCGCCTTCATTTCTGCACCGCTCAGAGAGAGCATCCGCTCGCCGCTGAGGGCGAACAACGATTCTTCGTCCAGCCCGGCCAGGCTGACCTCTTCCACAAAATCACTGGCCGCCGTCTCGGCCTCGAATTGAGGCGGGATAGGGCCAAGGGTGTAATGTTCGATGGTTTCGTTGCAGAGTAGCCCCTGGGCCAGCCGGTGCAGATCTGCTTCGGCCAGATCACCGTCCAATTCGTAACGGGTGGCGGTAGCCACCCGGTTGGCGGGGAGCTCCAATTCGACCATGCCCCGCTCCAGTTCGCGGGCTGTCACATCTGTTACGCCGGGACGAAGGGCCACTTCCACCACAGTTGCGGCGGCGGGCAGCACTTCCCCCGCGGAGAGATCAATCCAGCGGGCGTTTTCTGTCACCGGGTCGGCCAAAAGAAAGGCACAGAGCGTAGAAAGTTGCTCTGTGCCTGGGTGGTCTGCCAGAAAATAGAGTTGGGTGGTGCGGCAGCCCTGCACGCTGTCGATCCCCAGCCGCTGGGCCTGCTGCACAAAGGGGGCGCTGTCGGTGGCACGCCTGGAGGAAACTTCGATGCGAATTGCCATAGTCCTTCTCTTTGGTGGAAAATTTGAACGCGGATGACGCTGATTTAGCGGGTTTGTGCGGATTCATCTGTGATAACCCGCAACCTCTCAATTGGCCCTAGAATGCAAAAGACCCAGACAGTGGGCACAGTCGGGTCTTTGAGCGTACTGGGATGAAATTGTGTACCCCCAAGGGGATTCGAACCCCTGTCGCGGGCTTGAAAGGCCCGTGTCCTGGTCCTCTAGACGATGGGGGCGGACGAGAGACAACAGAGCGAAGTATAGCAGGGGTTGGCGGCGCGGTCAAATTTGGGCGGTTCTATTCTGCATTCGCTTTTTGCGGTTGGCCCGATTGGGATACAATTTGTAGACCGCAGACAACAGACAGCGAACCGCCGAAGATGCTTCCATCTCAATTTTCAGGAGATTTCATCCGATGCCTACCCGATCTTCTCTTTCTACACTTTCTGCCCAACTTTCTGCCCGTTGGTTCTTGTTAATCTGCGCCCTGACTGTGGCACTACTGCTGGCTGGTTGCAACGTTGACATTGCAGTGCCTGACGGGGGCCAGCCAACCGATCAGGCACAGAGCGCGCAGGATGACTCCTATTACTATACAGAGACGC
>JAHEML010000768.1 GCA_024643705.1 Caldilineaceae bacterium
GAGTTGGCCCGCAAATTGGATTTGCGCGAGTTGCAGGCTTACGCCCAGAACGACATCGTCCATGTCTACGGTTCTCTGGGCCGTATGGCCGAAGCTCACAAGCGGGGGCTTGAGGCTCAACAGCTTTGGCGCGAGTTGGGCAATCTGCCTATGCTGGCCGATTCCTTATCGACCGCAGCGCTCTACCATTCTATCAACGGCCAATTGGATCAGGCTTTAGCGGAGACCAGTGAAGCGTATGCCATCAGCTTACAGACAGAGAATTTGTGGGGAATTTCGTATAGCAACCATATGCTTGGGCCAATTCATTTCATGCGTGGACAGGTCGATCTGGCGCTTGAGGTCTTGGATAAGGCTATTCATTACGGGGATTTAGCTGGCTTTTTGGTGACACAAACCCTGGACCGTTTCTGGTATGCTGGAATTTTGGTCCATTTGGGCGCGTCCGAGCAGGCAGACGCCATCGCAGCGCAAGTGATGGCGCGGTCAAAGGATGTCGGCCCCCAATTCCTTTCGCTTGCGTTGAGCAGCGAGAGCTATTTTCATGCCCTTTCTGGTCGGCCCACCGAAGCGCTGGCTATTTCGAATTTGGCAGACGAGTCGGCGGTAGTCATTTTTTATGTCCGCCTATTCTATTTACAAGCAAGGGTGATGGCACACTTTTCCCTGGGGAACTATGCCGAAACCATCCGCCTGGTTGAAGAAAATATTAGGATGCTGGCGGAATCTGCTGGTTTCTACCTGCCCGAAATGCTCTATCTTTGGGCGCAGGCCCAACAAGCGTTGGCTCTGCCCGTGGCCCAAGAGACCTTTCTTCGTGCCCGCGCCGAAGCCGAGAAACGGGGCCTTCGCTGGCTACTTTGGCAAATTTTGTCGCGGCTGGCTGAATTGAGCGATGACCCATCTGAGGTTGCAGCGTTGCGTTCGGAAGCCCGTTCGATTCTGGAAGCCATCGTGGAAACAATTGATCGGAAAGAGTTGCGGGAGTCGTTCTTGCGCCGAGAGGACGTTCAGGCGCTTCTTAACCCCGCAGCAGCGCCATGATTTCCTCATCCCCATTCTGTTCCGCCCCCATCAGCGGTGTAAAGCCGCCTTCCTGCTTGGCCTGGATATCTGCGCCCGCATGGATCAGTGCCCGCACAATCTGCGGGTTGCGCCCTGCCACGGCCGCGTGGATGGCCTGAAGAGCCGAACCATTTTTGCTGACAGCGTGGATGTCCGCACCCTTTTCAATCAACCAGAGCGCTACCTCTGTCTGGCCGAAATAGCAGGCCAGTTGCAGGGGAGTGAAGCCATCTTTGGCGTACCAGTCCATTGTAGCCGGGTTCCAGGCGTAGTATTCCTCTACTTCGGGCAGATAGCCGATGGCTGCCGCGGAAAAGAGGTCCAGTTCTGCGCCAGCTTTGTGCAATTTCTGGGCGATCTCAAACTGCTGGGCATAAGCAGCCACGAGTACAGCTGATGTCTGGTTGGCATCGATGGCATCCATCAAGAGTGGATTTTTTGCCAGCAGGTCGTCAACTGTGTTGGTGTCGCCGGCGCGCACAGCATTGATCAACGCTGCATTGTCGGCTACGGCCGTGGGTACGTCGATGGCCCGCTGGGTGATTGTGGAGGCCAGCGCAGCGCATTTGCTCTCCATTTGGCTTGCGCCCATGAGCGCACCCTCCACCTGGGCCAGGCTCCGGTAGAGGGTGCGGATGTGCAGCGCCGCCTCTTGGGGAGTGTGGCCCAGGGCCAGCAGGGTCTTTTCGGCTTGCACCGTATGTTCGCGCAGGTGGGCGGTGAAGCGCCCAATTCGAAAAGCCACCGATGGTTGTTCTGGCTCCCAAAAGGGCGAACGCGCTTCCAGTTGGGTATCGGTGAGCAGAGCCAGATTCTTCTCCACCAGCAAGTGCAGGCGGTCGTAGGCGGCCAGGAATTCGGCGGGGCTTGCGTCGTCGTCCGCAATGGGGGCGGCTTCGGCCAGGATGCCTGCCCGTTGCTCCCGAGGAGGCATGGTTGCCGCTTCGCCTTTGGTTTGCGCGTCCAGCCCAGCCAAAATCGAGATGAAAAAGGTCCGTTCGGCGCTCTCCATGTGGCGCAGGGCTTCCATCACCGGCCATTCGCCTTGGGCGGGCGGGCGGGTTAGCTCGGTTGGATCAACGCTCACAAGCAAGGCGCGCAATGCCCGGTAGGCTTCCCGGTGGTGGGCCAATAATTGTTGGGCGCGGGTGGGTGTATTGGCTGTTGCGCTGCGGGCAACAAGTAGATCGGCTGCCAGCGCGTCCAGGTCTTGGGCTGTGCCTAACAGGGCCATGCGCACACCGCCATAATCGCCCCAGGTGAATGCGCCGCTGCCCATTTCGGCGTCGGTCAGGTGAGCGGTGGCTACGGCCAGTTGTTCAACGGAGTCGATCAGGTTAGAAAGGGTCATCTCATGTTCTCCTCTTTGCATCTTAGCAAATCTCTGCGCATCATGGCGCAGTATAGCACAATCTTCATGATCAAAGCTTTGTCCTGTGGCCGATCAGCCTGTGCTGTCACCAAATGCCAATGTTTGTCCGCCTGAAGCAGACCTGTGATAGACTTACTCCATCTCATCGATCTTCATTCTGGGAACTCAAATGGCAGAGAAAAAA
>JAHEML010000769.1 GCA_024643705.1 Caldilineaceae bacterium
TGCGGGGTCTGCAAAAGTCGTCCAAGAGATTTCTCTTGGACGACTTTTGCGTTCTAAGGATTGTAATCTTGCCAGCCGAAACTACGTACTAGCAGGCCACTGATATCATGCCGGAACATTGGCATAACGGTTTGCTTAATTTGCTTGACGGCCCGGTCAATATGTGGTAGGGTACGTGGTCTTGTTTTGCTCTTGTTTTATTTGAGGTTGCTGGTCTATCTTGCCGGCGGAAATTCTGCATAGTTTGCAGCGATCCACGCTGCTGTTCATAGAAGAAAGGGAAGTGCGCCGTGGCTATTATACGTACACGGGTTGCCGACGATACATGGGTTTTTACCAGTGGGCTTTACGCCGAGGTCAATGCTGGCCTGGTCGTGACACCCGAGGGGGGCGTCTTGATCGATACGCTGCCCTTTCCGTCAGAGACAAATCAGATCATCGAATTTGCCAAGCGGGTCTGCCCGGCTGGGATTAAGTATGTGATCAATACCATCAGCCATGCAGATCATGTGTATGGTTCGTGCTTTTTCCCCGATGCGGAGCTGATCAGCCACGAGACAACCCGGGAGATGTTATTGCGCTATGGGCGTAAGGCCCTGGAAGACGCCAGAGAGCATACCCCTGAACTCTTCAAAGTGGAGATTCGTTTGCCCAAGTTTGTCTTTAGCGAGGGAGCGCTCATTCGTCTGGGCGATAAGACAATTCATATCCTCCATGCGCCCGGCCCCAGCCCGGATTCGTGTGTTGTCCATGTCCGGGAGGAGAAGGTACTCTTCGCCAGCGACTTGATTATGCCTGTTCCGTTGATCGCCAGTCCGTTTTCAAATATCGATCAGTTCCGCAGGTCTTTGCACATGCTGCACGATTTCAATCTGGAATCTATTGTCCAGGGGCACGGGGATATTCTGCTGCGGGGCGAAGTGACCAGTAGCATCGACGAGAGTCTGCTCTACCTCAACCGTATTCAAGAACTGGTGGAGACCCTGATGGACAACGGTGGCACAAAGCACGATCTGCTCCAGAACGATGTGGAAGGCTTTGGCCGCAGCCGTATCCCATTGGGGGGCTTGGTGCAAAATTTCCATCAGGCCAACTTGCTCTATTTGTGGGAGAAAGCCCGCGCCCGCCGCCGCCGAGAGCGACAAGCAGCCTAGGCCATGACATCCACACGCCGCATCAACGCACTCATCGAAGAAGTCCGTCAGCTTTCGCCCAGCGAGAGACGTCGTTTGGTGCGCCAGCTGCGGATCAGCGGATTGCTCGAAAATGATGAGATATTGACCGATCAACAACCTTTGACCATTGCACCCTCCATTTCCCAATCGGGCCTAACCTATTTCCTCCACCCATCCGGGCCACCTACACCGAGTTCGGCCCGCCCCCAAGAAACCCACGAGCCGCCTGCGCCCTACAAATCGTCTGTCAGTGGGCGGGTTGTCGTCGGCGTGCCGGGAGACGAAGAGGGCAGTGCGGCCCCATCGGTCATGTCTCCCTTGCCCGGTCAGGCTCCCGAACAGCCCATCCGGGTGATTTTTGATGGAGGCAGCAAGGGCAATCCGGGCTTGGGCTATGGGAGCTACGCCCTCGAATGGCCGGGTTTCCCACGGCAACTGGTACAGCTCAAATTTGGCGACCATGTGACCAACAACGAAGCGGAATACGATACGCTGATTGCCGCGTTGGAAGCGATTGTCAAACGGTTGAAGGAGAGCGGGGCCAACATCAGCACGGCGCGCCTGGATATTTGGGGCGATTCCCAGTTGGTTATTTCCCAGATCAAAGGGGAATGGCAGGTGAACAAGGCGGAACTGAAAACTCGACGGGATCGGGCGCGGGCGCTGCTTGCTCTCTTTGGGCAGGCGCGGCTGAGCCATCACCCACGGGAAAAGAGCGTCGAAGTGCTGGGCCATTGAGCCAGCATGTACAGGGTCATTTGTACTGGATGGAAAGAAAAGGGCGGGGAGACAAAACTGTCTCTCCGCCCTTTTGTCATCGTCTGTTCACCGAGCCAATTCGTGTGAATGAATGCGTTTCCTGATTTTTTACGATGGCTGCTTGGTAGTTACCGATGGTCTACTCTATTGGTCATCGAAAATCTGCATCCGCGCCGTACCATCTTCTGCAACGTCAATAAACGCCGCAAAACTCACATCATCTTTCTTGATTTCGTAGAAACCGAAATCGCCTTCAAAGCTCCACCCCAAATCGGTGAATGCCGCGGTGTAAAACTCGATCAATTCGTCCTGGGTCAGGCTGCTGGTGATCTCCGGGACACCGATGGCATTGGCCCCGATTGCGCCGCCTTCTGGCAGGGGGAACTCGCCGTCGGCAAAGCCCGGCACGTTGATTGCGCCCGGTTCGGGTGCATCAGCCGGAAGGGTGACCGAAATGTCCTCGTTGACATCTGTAATTTCGTAGGACCAGAGAACCTGCTGGGTGGCCGTGGTTTCGGCTCCGTTCGCATCCACCTCCGACACATTGCTGACTTGGGCCTGGATATCATATTTCAGGATGTAATTGCCTTCTTTGGCAACCCACACATCCATTTGTACCGATTCGATCACTTCTTGCGAGTCCGGCGACATTTGCGCCATGCGTTGGAAGATGCTCACATCGTCGA
>JAHEML010000770.1 GCA_024643705.1 Caldilineaceae bacterium
GGCGGGTGTGTTGGGCAACTACAATATCACCTACAATACCGCCAACTTCACGATTGACCAGAAGGCTGCATCGGTCACCCCGAATGCAGCAAGCAAAGTGCTTGGCGCTGCTGACCCGGCTTTGACTGGTGCGTTGAGTGGATTCCTGGCTGGTGATGGCGTGACAGCAACTTACAGCCGCACAGCGGGTGAGACAGTGGCGGGAAGTCCGTATCTCATCAGTGCGGTACTCAGTCCGGCGGGTGTGTTGGGCAACTACAATATCACCTACAATACAGCTAATTTCAGCATCTTGTACGCCAGCACTGGCACCTGCTTAGGCTCACCAGGCCACGCCATCCTGCAGCACATCAATGCGGATGGTTCGAGCGTCTTCAAACAGAAGAGCACCGTGCCCGCCAAGTTCCGTGTTTGTGATGCCAATGGTAACTCCATTGGAACACCTGGGGTGGTCACTAGCTTTAAGCTGGTCCAGGTGGCAAATGGAACTCCTACGACCGTTAACGAGCCCGTCGATTCAACAACACCCGATACGGCGTTCCGCTGGTCGGCAAGCGACCAGCAGTGGATATTCAACATCAACACCAAGAGTCTCTTTGCTGGCAAGACCTATTCCTACGAGATTACGCTGAACGATGGTTCAAAGATCAGCTTCAGTTTCGGTCTTAAATAGGAAGTTCTGAATCAAGCAGTACCTGTGAGATAAACCAGGGCGGTGGGATAAGGATCAATCCTACCGCCCTGGCCGTTCTTTCCTGTTCCCCACGGATAGATTTGGCCCATCACCCTGTATTGTACTAGCGAAAATTTGTACTGGAGATGAGGTGACGTTTTTCGACAAAGTGGCAAAAATACAAAGATACAAAAAACAACGCAAAACAAAATTTTCTCTGTTTCTTTGCTTCTCTGTCGCTCTAGTGAAGGCTTTTGTCAGGCTGAGTAAAGGCGAGATATTCTCGCGCCGATGATGGTTTCTTGGAGTCTACGTGGACGAGGTGTGTTGGGGCGCTTCGAATCCCTGTCAACTCTCAAAGAGTTGACCAAGCATGCAGGTTGCTTTCCATGTTGGCTCCGGAGTCTATCGTCAAAAGGAGATGAATTGGCACTGGACCTTATCATTGAACAGGAGAACAACATGAAACGTCGATTTTTCTGGATTGTCCTGGTGGCTTTGCTTGTGATGGTACCATCCATGGCACTCGCCGCCAATCCACACTTTGTGAAGACATCTGGTTCCGTCAACAACGAGGGGGCGCTCGTGGTCAGCTTCAAGGAAGCAGGGCTGGGCGGCGGCCAGACCATTGCATACGAAGTCGTGGCGAATGCTACGGCAGTCTGGGGCTGCGTCAACAAGGGCGGCAACCATCCGAAGGCGAGCAACAAGGAAACCGTAGGCTCTTTGCTTAACGGTACGGGCAGCTTCACTGCCGGCAAGAACGGGCAGATCACGGGCAGCATTACGGTTGGTCCGGTACCCGTCCCTGCGGACTTTTCGTGCCCGGGCCAGATGAAGATCGTGCTCGTATCGGTAGCCTACACTGGTATCGTATTGACGGATACCAACACCCCTGTGTCGGTTAATATTCCCGATGCATCCCAGGTACTATACCAGTACTGAGGTCTGTCCGCGGCCGTCTTCCCCAACACGGCAGCGGAAAGATGTTGGCACGCAGCAACAAGTGGTAAACTATGCGACAAAAGATGCGCCAGCCTGAGCCGGCGCATCTTTTGTCGCTAGCTTACCCGGCCTGATGACCGACCATAGGTGATACAAATTCAGGATGATTCGCAGATTGTCACCCGGTCAATTTGCATGAATATAGCAAAGCTGTGACAATTTGTATTGATCAGAATGAGGATGGAATGCCATTTTCACTGCAAAGGGGCAATGGGGCAGAGAGAAGATTTCGGTTATCCGTGCGAATTCTCCCGGTTCACGCCATCCACATCTTCTCTTCACAGCGGGCGGGCCAACTGCGCGGTTGGCAGATCGCCTGTTCGATAGCCCTGCTGCTCTGGATGGGGACCAGCCACAGCGCCGCCCAGGTCAACCAACCCACCCTCGCTTGCCGCCTGGCCGTGGATTCAATACCCGTAGGCGGGCAAGTCGAACTCCTGATCGAAGCACAGAATGTCCAAAACTTATATAGCTACGCACTCTCGCTGCTCTACGATCCGGCACTGGTCGACTTTGTGGACGCCGACCTGGATCGGGAGCAGGCGAACGCCCAATTGGGCGATTTCCTCACACCGGATTTCCTGGTTCTCAACGATGTCTACACCCCAGGTGAATTGCTGTTGAGTGTGATGCAAAGCAATCCAACACCTGCGCGTTCTGGCGATGGTCTGCTGGCACGCGTCGCCCTGATCGGGCGCAGCGAGGGTACTGCGACCTTCACGTTCGCCGATGTCGCTTTCTATGATGTCCAGAGCGAAGAGATGGAGGTGCAGATTCAGAATTGCCTGGTGCAGATAGACCAGGGCGCGCCAACACAGACGGACGCTGCAACCGCTACGCCCACCGCTACGCCCACCGCTACGTCCACCGCTACCTCTACGCCGACATCCGTTCAGGCTACCTCCACGCCTGTCCAGCCGACCGTTACATCCGTCGCGCCA
>JAHEML010000771.1 GCA_024643705.1 Caldilineaceae bacterium
GCGGAACCCATCAGCAGGGCGTGGCACTTTTCTACGAACCGCTGGTCTACGCAGATATGCTAGACGGTATTCAGTATCCCTGGCTCGCTACAAGCTGGGAGTACAACGCAGACGCAACCGAGCTTGTCTACAATCTGCGCGACGGCGTCACTTGGAGTGATGGCGTACCCTTTACTGCCGAAGACGTGGCCTACACTCTCAACACCCTGCGCGATTTGGGCAACGAAGTACGATTGGGTGGTATCTACCAGACCTACATCAAAGAGGCCGTGGCGGTTGACGATTTGACTGTCAAGATTAGCTTCAATTCGCCAGCCCCCCGCTTCCACGACGAAATCGTTGTAGCCAAGGGTGATTCGGCTACCTTCATCGTTCCCAAGCACATCTGGGAAAACCAAGATTGGGCGGAATATACCGCCTACAACGACGGCGCAGGTCCCGTAACCACTAGCCCCTGGCGTTATTCCTTTGCCGATGACACCCGCCGCATCGTCGACCGGGTGAAGAGCTGTGATGAGTGGTGGGCTTGCCGCACAGGTTTCGCACCCCTGCCCGAAGTCGAACGCTTTACCCAGATTATCATCGCAGACCAGCAGGCCCAGGCCACAGCGCTGATTCGCAACGAGATCGACCAGACCCACGATCTGCGTGTGGACCTCATCGAGAAAATTCTGCAGGACAACCCGAATGCAACCACATGGACAGGCCGTGAAGGCCCCTATGGGATGGTATCCTGGTGGCCCACAGCCCTACACCTGAGCAACAAAGACAAGCATTTTAGCAAGGCCGAAGTGCGCTGGGCAATCAACCGCTACATCGACCGGGACAAGCTGATCGACTTTGCCTTCGCGGGCAATGGTCAGAAGTCGGTCTGGCCCTTCCCGCCCTTCAAGGGTCTACAGGCGTCCATCGACAACCTGGCCGACCTGGAAGCCGAGTATCAGCCAGACCTCTTTGACCCCGCCGATGGCGACGCCCGACTAACCGCGGCTGGTTACACCAAGAACAGCGATGGCATCTGGGCAGATGCCGACGGTGACACCATCAAGTGCTACATCGCCAGTCTGCCCCACTTCTCCGACTTGGGACCCGTGTTGGTCGAGATGCTCAAGCAGGGCGGCATCGACACAACTTTCTCCCAACCGCCAGACGTAGGCGCGATCCTCTCATCGGGTGACTATACTTGTGGCCTCTTTGGGCACAACGGTGCCATGTCCGGCAACATCTACCGTACCTTGCGGCTTTACACCACCGGCGATCCAGGCAACTGGTTCCAGTATTCCAATCCAGAGTTCGACGCCATTGTGGACGAGCTGTCGGTGACTGCGGACGAGACCAAAGTACGTGAACTGGAACACGCCGCCATGGACATTTGGCTGCGGGACCTGCCCGATGTCAATCTGGCCCAGTTCTACAACCGCACGGCCAACAACCAGACATATTGGACCAATTGGCCCTCTACGGCGACCGATCCGTTTATGAACGGCATTCACATGCACACGGGTTTCCCCTATACCATGATGCAATTGAAAGCAACAAACGCCCCGTAAGTATTTTGTAGAAATGTCAGACCTGCCAGGTCTTGGAAGACCTGGCAGGTCTGTTCTGTACATCCAACACGCTGCAATACCCCAGAATCGCAACCCAAAATGACCCTCGATTATCTACTAAAACGAATTTTTCAATTCATTATGATCGCGTTTCTGGCCGCGACGATCAACTTCTTCTTTCCGCGCATGTCTGGTCAAGACCCCATCCGCCAGAAGCTGATCCAGCTCCAAAGCCAGGGCGTCAACGTCTCCAGCGAGGAAGTTGCGGGCCTGATCGAAACGTACAACGCCAAATTTGGCCTCGATCAACCCCTGTGGCGCCAATACGTGAATTATTTGGGGAATATGGCCCGCCTGGATTTCGGTGTCTCTATCGCTAATTATCCATCTACGGTGCTCTCCATGCTGGGGCGGGCTATCCCCTGGACGGTTGGCCTGCTGCTCACGGCAACTCTGATCAGCTTTGCCATCGGCACGATTGTGGGCGCGCTATTGGCGTGGGGCAAAGCGCCCCTGTGGGTGCGCACCATCTTTCCCGCGCTGTTCACCTTTTCGGCTGTACCCTTTTACCTGATGGGCATCATATTGCTCTACCTCTTCGCCTTTCAGTGGCCCATCTTTCCCCTTTTTGGTGGTTTCAGTACCCAACGTATTCCAGATTTGAGTTGGGGTTTTGCCATGGACGTGTTGCGCCACTCGATTCTGCCCGCCTTCTCCATTGTGCTGGCCCAGGTTGGCTTCTGGGCGCTGGGCATGCGCTCGATGATGGTGACAGTGCAAGGGGAAGATTATATGTTGCAGGCCGAGGCCAAAGGGCTGAAAGATTCGCGCATCTTCTATCGTTACGCCATGCGCAATGCGATTCTTCCCCAGATCACCGGTCTGGCCCTCTCGCTTGGCACGACAATCTCCGGCGCGATTCTGGTAGAGATCGTCTTTAGCTACCCCGGCGTTGGCTCGGTGTTGTTGGCGGCTGTCAGGGGTTTCGACTGGTTCGTGATCCAGGGAATCGTCTTTCTGGTTATTCTTTCCGTCGCCTTCACCATGCTGATCATCGACCTGTTATAT
>JAHEML010000772.1 GCA_024643705.1 Caldilineaceae bacterium
TCTTGGCGTCAGCGCAGTGGTCACCGGCGGCCAATCCATGAACCCCAGCACAGAAGATCTACTAACGGCTGTTGCCGGCGTACCGGCAGAATCTATCCTGCTGCTCCCCAACAACAAAAACATTCTCATGGCTGCCGAACAGGCTAAAGAATTGTCGGATCGTCCGATCTTCGTCATACCCAGCCGCTCGGCCCCTCAAGGGTTGGCCGCTGTCATGGCCTTTGATTTTAGCAAAGATGGCGAAACCAACGCCGCAGTGATGGCGGACGCCATGCACCATGTAGTCACTATGGAGCTGACCATCGCAGTGCGCACGACCAATATCAACAGTATTGACGTGCACGAGGGGAATGTGATCGGCTTGCTCGACGGCCAGTTGGTCGCGACAGGGCAGGACAATCGGTCCGTTGCCAAACAAATTTTGGACACGATTGATCTGGACCTGTACGAATATGCAGCCATCTACTATGGCGAAGACCAAGACGAAGAGAGTGCGGAAGACTTGGCGGCTGTATTGGCCCAAGAATACCCGGACATGGAATTCGACTGTCATCCAGGAGGCCAGCCCCACTACAGCTTCATCTTCTCGATAGAATAGACGGAGTGGGACGAATAGACAGAATAGACAAACCGATGGATACGACGAGAAGATAGAGCAGGCAAACGACAGCCAGAATAGACCACAAAGGAAGCCAACCATTGAACAAAATCGCCATCATCACCGACAGCACCGCCACCCTGCCAACCGCATTGATCGAGCAGCATCAACTGATTGTCATTCCTCTGCAAGTGCATGTTGGCGATGCAGTCTACCGAGAGGGGCTAGACTTGACGGCGGAAGAGCTATTTCCGCTGATGTTTAGCAGTAGCCACACCCCGACCACCTCGCTGCCTGCCGGCCAGGACTATGCCGCCGCTTTTGAAGAAGTTCAGCGCCGGGGTATCAGCCAGGTGCTGGGTATCTTCATTGGCAGTGGCTTGAGCGGAACATTCAACGGTGCCAGACTGGCCGCACAGGACTACGAATTGGATGTAGAATTGATCGACAGCGGAACTACCTCGCTGGCCCTAGGGCTACTGGTGCTAGAGGCAGCCCGTCAAGTGGAGGCCGCAAGCAGCACATTGGCCGACATAGCCGACTCTCTACGCTCCGAAACAGCCAATCTGGCAGCATATGCCCTGCTCGACACCTTGGAATATGTGCGCCGGGGAGGGCGCGTAGGCCGGGTAGGAGAGCTAATCGCCAATGTTCTCAACATCAAGCCCATTTTGCGTATTACCCAGAACACCGTGGACGTGGTCGCCCGTACCCGCAGCCAGCGCAAAGGATTGGCCTGGCTCAATTCGGTCATGGCGGATGCTGCACCCGTGCGCGGTTTGGGGTTGATTTACACCAGCGACGAAACCAAAGAAATTGCGGCAGGCATGGCAATCGACTTGCGCCAGTACGTTGTGGATGGCGGCGACATCTTGCTGGAACCAGCGGGCGCTGCCATTGCTGTCCACACAGGGCCAAATGGAATCGGCCTCCTGCTGAGAAAGTAACCGACATCCGACGCACATCCACAGAAAACGTCTATGGCACTGCTACTTATTGGCCCCATCAGCCACGACACCGATCTGATCATTTTCGACAAAGACGGTACACTCATCCTCTTTTCCCCGGTCTGGCAAAATATCTACCTGGCGGCGATTGGTACGCTGATCGATCAGATCGAGAACCCGGCCCTGGTGCTTGCCGAATTGCACGCCACCCTGGGCTTCGACCCAATCCACAGCCATTTTTCCACCCATGGCCCCTTTGCCACGGCGGCCAACGCCACAATCGCGACAATTGTCGCCGCGGTTCTCTATCGCCATGCCCAGCCCCCCCGCAGTTGGGATGAAACCGTGGCTCTTGTTCAGCGCACCTTTGTGGATTCGCTCTCTACACCCCCCGACCCTGCCTTGCTGGCAACACCGGCGGATCTGCCCACCCTTTTCGCCGCACTCCAGTCCCACGGAGTGCGCATCGCGGTGATCACCAGCGACGAACGCAACGCCACTCTCCATGCATTGGATGCGCTCGGTGTGGCGGCTTTGGCGGACGTGGTGATTGCCAGCGATGATCCATACCCCAAAAAACCCGCGCCCCAGGCTGTGTGGGCAGCCTGCAAACAATTGGGTGTATCGGTTGAGCGAACAGTGATGGTGGGGGATT
Organism: Caldilineaceae bacterium; assembly: GCA_024643705.1. Taxonomy (GTDB): domain Bacteria; phylum Chloroflexota; class Anaerolineae; order Caldilineales; family Caldilineaceae; genus JACQGT01. Next base: position 2,201 of record JAHEML010000772.1, read on the forward strand.
CTTTAACAGACATGCGCATGGGGAAAGCCGCAGGGGTGGGGTTGTGTGTGGGGGTTCTCACCGGGCCAGCCAGCCAAGAGGATTTGGCTGCCCTGCCCGATGTCATCATTGATTCGATTGCAGAGATACGCCTGGAATACAAGCAGGACGAGTAACAGCCCTACTCCCCTGTCATCCCTTCCTCTTCCACAACCGCCTGCCCGTTCGTCAAGTCAGCAAGATCGGCCCGAAACCGCGCTGCTTCCTCCACAGGCATCTGGAGTACATAACTCACATCCACCCCATAGCTCTCACCCAGCAGCTCGGCCTCGTAGTCGGGCAACATGCGCTGCACCGCCGTGACTGCGCTGTACTCAAACAGGACGGTCATACGGGTTTTCTCCACTTTTTCGATGGTCGGCAAACTTTC
>JAHEML010000773.1 GCA_024643705.1 Caldilineaceae bacterium
ATAGAGAAAGAGCCAGATGACACTCACACCGGCAAATGCGATCAGCGTGCGCGGTTTTTGCCAATCGTAGGGGCGGGTGTAGAGCCAGAGAAAGAGCAGCCCGAAACCCAGAGTGATCGCTCCCCAGGGCAAGCTGCTTAGCCAGAGCGAACCGTTCAACCCAGCCAGATTGCGCATATCCAGCGGAACTTCGCCGAAGCTATAGTAGCCGTCGAGCAACGCCCACAGACTTTGCCAGGGCGGGCGGATGCTGTGGGCGCGCAGACTGCTGAACGCCAGGGTCGGGTTGCCCCCCACCAGTGGATAGCCAAAACCGATGACAGCCCCCACGGTGATCAACGTGTAGAGTGTAGGCCGCAACAAGCTGGCTGGCGAGCGCAGATCGAACCATTCGTCGCGGGCAGCGCGCCAACTCAGCTTTGCCCCCAGCCAACGTACTGCCAGCGGAATGAGCAGTGCAGGTGTTAGCTTGGCAAGAATACCCAGGCCGGCAGCCACTCCACTTGCCATCCAGCCCCAAGTCCGCTCCCTCCCAATCAGCAGCATGTCCAACCCCAGCAGCATAAAGAAGAGGGGCATCGATTCGAACCAACCCAGAAATGTGTAGGCTGGGGTAAAGAGCAGGGCGTAGAGGATTGCAGGAAATAAGGGCGAGCGGGTGAACGAGGAGTCTTCCCCAATCGGCTGTTCTTCGCCAAGTCTGCCCGCCAACCGATAAATCAGGACGAAATTGCCGGTTTCAAAAAGAAGCAGGGATAAACTTAGAAAAGTGTAGAAAAAGAGCCGGGGATCGGTCCAGGGAGGAATAAGCGCCGATAGCTTGAACACGGAGATCATCAGCGCTGGGAAGAGAGGCGGGTAGACTGTCCATAGATTGTCATAGGCCTGGTAGCCCGCTGGGGTGATCAGCGCCCAGGTGCGGTAGTAATCAAAATCTGAAAAATCGGCGATGAAGCCGCCCGGACGAAAAAGCAGCACAGACATCAGACGAAAGCTAACGAAGAGAAGCAGTATCAAAAAGAAGAGGCTACGCTGGGTACTTGGCCGGGATTCGGAAGTCAAGATCGGTCTGTCCGTAGGGGTACAAGTGGGGCAGGAAATTGTATGTTATCCATTATACGCGGCGGAGAGGGTATGTGACCAATGCAAAGATAAGCAGTCTGGCTGCGCCCTGTTTGCTGCGGGCAAGATATCTGGCATAAACGCCAACGTTGGGTTAAAGTATGACACAGAGCAGAGCGAGAAGAGACCCCATTTACTCCTGGAGAATCGACCAAAATGAGCATGCGCACACCGGATGATCTGGCCCGTTTCATTGCCGACCAGTCGATCAACACGCGCTTGATCGGCGGCATCGGCGAGACGCCCACCGTGTCTGCTGCGGCCCGCGGCCTTGGCGTGCGCCCGGAACAGATCATCAAGACCCTGCTCTTTTTAGTGAACTTGCCCGACACCCCCGACCGTCAACCCGTGGTCGTGATCAGCCCTGGAGAAAGCCGGGTGGAAACGCGCCTGCTGGCCGAACATTTTGGCGTGGGCAAGAAACGCGTTCGCTTGGCCCCTCCGGATGTTGTGCTGGCGTTGCTGGGGTTCCCTGCGGGGGGCGTCCCCCCGTTCGGACACATCACGCCATTGCCCCTGTTGCTAGATAGCGCCGTCATCACTTTTGGCGATGATAGCTTGGTCTATGGCGGTGGCGGTGATCATCAAACCATGCTGGAACTGACCGTTGGAGAACTGGTGCGGGTGACACAGCCGACCCTGCTTGCACTCAGCGTCACCGGCACAAGGGAGGAGAGGGACGAAGGGAGCGATCACTGAACCGTTACCCAGGGCAGGTAGAGCGATCTTGACGGCTCTTCGGTTGCGGTCGGGGTCAGGGTGGGTGTGGATGTCCCCGTCGCAGTGGGGGTCACAGTCGGGGTTGATGTCGGTGTCAGTGTCGGTGTAATCGTTGGCGTACTGGTCGGCGTGCTGGTAAGCTGGGGGATGGCGTTGTCCTGGCCTTGGGTCGGGGTACCGTTCTGCCAATCCGTGCTGTGGGTCAAAAATTCACCTCCACTATTGATGCCTCGCCAGGCCGCAGACTGACCATTAGCAGCTGTCGGTATAAAATCATAGACACCCGCCGACAGTTCGCGCCAAATCCCTTTGGTGACGGCAAAACTGGCCCGGCCAATGCCTTCCCCCGTTCCCCATTGAACAAAGTCGACCATCGAAGCAGGAGCGGAAAAGTTGGCGTCGGTAAACAGTCCCAAATCCGACGCCTTGTCGTCCAGATCGGTCCAAGGCCGAACAACCAGAATCTCGCCCGGAACCAATAGAAAATCATCGCCAGCCACAATCGTCGCCAGGCCGACCTGGCCGTAATCAAAGCGGGCACAGAACCACCAGCCACTCACGTCTACAGTTTCCGAGCCGGTGTTGCGCAGCTCGATCCAATCCTCGGCAGACGAAACACCCCGGTAATAGACCTCGTTGATCACCACATCCTGGCTGGCCTCCGGCTGGGTGGAAGAGCCGGTGAAAATCCATGCAAACAGACTGGGCAACAAAAGAGCAGAGAGGGCAAAGAGAATAGGGGGTCGGGGCTTGTTCACAACAGTC
>JAHEML010000075.1 GCA_024643705.1 Caldilineaceae bacterium
CGCGTCTACTTCTCCCGGCGACAGTAGGTCTCTCTGCTGTTGGGCGTAGCGAGCAACGAACATATCCACCGCGTCCGATGGATCACTGTCGCGGACAGGGTGGCTCAATCCAGACAAGGCCATGACCCACTCGGCCCGTATCTGCAGCGAGCGCCGGGAGGCAACCAGCATCTGCACCGACTCGCAGCGCCGCACAATTTCCATCACAAGCTGCACGCCCGCCACGAGATGCTCGAAGTTGTCCAGTACGAGCAGCATCTGTTTGTGCTGGAGAAAGTCCAACAACTGTTCCAGCGGCTTGGACGATCCACCCAGGCGCAGGTCCAATACCGAGGCAATCTCAACAGCCATGGCCTCGGCCACATCTATGTCATCTGGGTCTACACTCTCCAGCTCAACCAACCAGATGCCATCCCGGTAGCGATCTACCCGACGGCGGGCGATGGTGGTCGCCAGGCGCGTTTTGCCTACACCGCCCTGGCCCACAATAGACACTACCCGGCACCAGGGCTGATCAAGTCTGCTATGTATCTCTTGTTGGGTTTGTTTGCGCCCAAAGAATTGATCATAAGGGGCGGGCAGGTTGTGGTTGGCTCTTTTTGGTTTATTGACAACGGTGGTGTGAGGGGTGGGGAGGGTTTGGATCAATGCTCTCAAATCTGCCGACGGCTCCGCATCCAATTCGGCAGCCAACGACGCGGCATAGCGTTCATAGTGCGCCATCGCCTGGTCTCTTTGGCCCAAAACGAGCATAAGCTGAATCTGTAGAGAGTGGGCATGTTCGTCGAAGGGGTCGATGTGGAGCCAGCGCTGGGCCACGACAATGCCCTGGGCGGGTTCGCCTCTGTTTATTGCGTAGTCGCCCAGTTTTTTGTAGCCTGCAACCACCTGACGGCGAATATGTTCCTGGGTTGTGGTTACCCACATATCGAAGAGTGGCGCATCCTCTAAGCGGAAGTCGGCCAGAAAATCGCCCACATACACGTCGAGGATCGTTTGTAGGGCCGCGGCCGCGGGCGCGGAATCCACTGAACCGAAGCGGGACAGAGCGTCCAGCAGTTGGCTTGAGTCGACCGCTTGCCTGCTTTCCGCCGAGAGCGTCAAGGCAGTTCGCGACGCCACCAAGTCTTCGCCCACCTGTCTGCGCAGGCGAGTGAGCGCTGTACGCAGATTGGACCGCATCTGGCGGATAGAGCGCCCTTGCCATAACAACTCACCAACAAGATCACGGGATTGACGTTGGCCTGTATGTGCCAGGTAGATAAGCAGCGCGACCTCTTTGCGGCTCCGGAAATGGTCGAGAGACTCCCCATCTTTGAATAATGCAACCTGCCCAAGCAGCCTGAATGAGAGCATCTATCTTTCTCCCGTCAATCCATCCACCTACTCGTCCCCCCAAACGTTGGCCCGCGCTTGGGCCCAGGCTTGGGCCAGCGGTGCAATCTTTTCCGCGTCCCACCCGCCATTCGCAATCACAATGCGGTAGCGCATCTGAATCGTCTCGCCGGGTTGGAGCGGATACACTTCATCGAACATCCAGGCAAAGGCGGCGCAGGCGAAGGGATCCCGGCGCATAAACCACTGGGTGGGGTGGCGCAGGCTGGACGGGTGATCCATAAAAACGAGTGTGGAGCGGTCGCCGCTACCGTCGTGACTTCCCTGGTAGGCAATCCAGGCAGCCCGCTCGCCCATAATATCGTCGTTCTGTCGGCCAGTACTGTCGATGACAGTGCCGTTGAGAAAGGAACGGGGACCCCGCCAGAAGAGACCACCATAGCCCGCCTTGATACGTCCGGCAGTGGTGGGTGAGCCAATTTGGATGACTTTGCCCCGCACATTGGTCAGGCTGCTGCTGAAATCCAGTGCCCAATGGTCCGAGCCAGCTTCGATGGCGGGCAGGCCGATCTGCCGCTCTTCGGCCATCCAATGCTCGCCGCCCTGGGTAATCCACGACAGGCGCTCTGTGGCTTGGAAGCTTTCGCCATCAAAGTCGATTTTATCCCAGCTATCATGGCGCTGGCTGCCGTTGTTGGGCAGTGGAATATAGCCCTTGCCGTGGCGATAGCTGCCCCCACCCCAGAAATTCTGGTCTTCCAAATGGGCAATCGTCATGGCAATGCCCTTGTGCCAGACATGATCGTAGGGGCGGAAAATTGTCACCAAATTTCCCGCCAGATCATGCACCGGGTGAAAGTAGGGCTTGGGCGATTCGTCCTGGGCCATGTTTGGTTCGTAGACATAGCGAAAGAGCGTCGTATCGCCCTGGCGCACTTCCAGCGCGTCGTCGTAGTCGTGGGTGAGGGTAAGTTTGGTTTTCATTGATGATCTCCATTATGACCTGGCTGATGGAAAGGTAGGTTGATAAGGCGCTGGTAGACGCTGGTTTGGGAATCTTACAGCAGTGGAAGCCAGAGATGCTTGAGCCGACGTTGGGGCGGATCATTGGCCAAATCCCGCACAGTTGCCAGCAAAATCTGGGCCACACGATCCATTTGCACCGGATCCACCCCATCTGGCGTGTCTGTGGGCTGATGATAGTTGGGGCCACAATCCTGCCGCCCTGGGGCGTAGCTGTAAAGCATGATGGCGGGGATATTGATGGTGGCAAACGAGGCGTGATCGCTATTGGGAACCTCGGCCACGTCAGCCGGGATGTTCAACGCTACCGCATTGTCCAGGGCTTTTTGAATCAACGGATCAGCGCTCTCATCCACAAAGCCGATGCCTTGCGCTGTGCCCCAGCCGACGCAGTCCATGTTGATCATTCCCCGCGCGACGTATTGCTCCAATGGTGGCAGGTAGCCGGCAAAGTAGGAGGAGCCGCCCAACGACCTCTCTTCGCCTCCAAAGGCAATAAATGTCAACGTGGGGCTGAAGGCTTCGTTCGCCAATATCCGGGCGGCTTCCAATAGCACGGCTGTGCCGCTGGCATTGTCATTGGCTCCTGGCCCCCACGGGACAGAGTCGTAGTGCGCGCCGATGTATATCGTCCCTGCCTCCGGGTCTGTGCCTGGCAGAACCCCAATGACATTTTGACTGTACAGGTTGTAGACGGGCAGGGGCTGCACCCGGGTGTCCAGCCCATACGCCACAAACTGGGTGGCAACATAGGCGGCGGCCCGGCCCTCGTTGGGCGTGCCCACCTGTCGAATCCCAATGCCATCGGCCAAGGCTACAACATGAGCCATGGCCCGCTCCGGGTCGAATGTGTCGGCGGTACTGTTTGTTTGGCCATAGATAGGCGAAACGAGAAGAAGGCCCAAGAGCAGCCCCAGCCCCATTTTTCGCAGAAACCTTTGCATCATTTCTCCCCACGCCAACCGGCTAGATGGCTACGGCGAAGGCTTTCAGCGCATCTTCATCCGGTTCTACACCGATTCCTGTTTTGTCGCTCAGATTCACCGACCCATTGTACTCTATCTCATTTTTGGCTGGGAAGATCATGCTCTCATCGGTGAACTGGCTGCCATTGAGCGCGGCAGGTCCGGCAAAACCAAAAGCCAGGGCTGTTTGACACGCGGCCATCTTGGTGAGGAAACCATCGGTCAGGCCGCTGACCAGCAACGGCAGCCCCGCGGCCTCGGCGATGGCTACCTGCTGCATGGTAGGCCATATTCCCCCGCTGCGGGTGAGCTTGACCACCAGATAGTCCACCAGACCCGCCGCGGCATAGCGGAAGAAATCCGCCGGGCCAACGCTGGCTTCGTCCACAGCCAGGGGAATTGTCGTGCTGGCCCGCAGGCTGCGCATCTGCTCGAACTGGTCGGCGGGCAGGGGCTGTTCCAGCATATCCACCCCAATGGCCTGGAATGCCTGGGCCACCCGGCGGGCATTGTGAAGCTGAAAGCCCTGGTTGGCATCGGCCCACACAAAGCCACCGGGGGCAATCTCTTCCGCGACAGTTTCGGCCACTTCGATATCGGTCTCCGGGGCAACCGCTGCCTTGAAGTTAAAGTGGACAAAGCCCGCGGCCGCGCCCGTAGCCATCTCTTCGCGTATCGACCCCCGATCGTGGCCGGTGAGGGTGTAGCTAAGAGCCATCTGTCGGCGCTGGTTGCTGCCCCCCAGGAAGGCACGCAGGGGTAGGCCCGCCCGTTTTGCCAGCAGATCGTGCAGGGCCATGTCCAGCGCGGCACGGGCGATGGGGTGGCCCATGGATGGCCCCCGACCAAGGATACGCTGCATAGCCCGATGAACTCCCCAACGGTCAGTAACGGGTAAGCCAATCACTCCAGGGGCCAGGTTGTTGCGCAGAACGGAGCTAACGGTCTCCAGGGTCTCCGGCGACCACCCTGCCACAGGCCGCCCTTCGCCCCACCCCACACCGCCCTCGCTGTCTGTCAGCTTGAGAAAGATGTGGGGTGCTTTTCCGCCCGCCTTGCCCGCCGAGCCGGAGGCAAAGGCAAAGGAGCGGATCATGGGAAGGTAAACGGGGAAAAGCTCGATTTGGGCGATTGTTGCCATTGATTCCTCGCTGAATAATGCGCCATTGGTTTGGGCATCGCACGGCTTTATCCTGTTTCGCTCTCTACCAGCCGCGCTTTTTTGTCTTTCTGCTGTTGGCGACGCAGGAGAAAGAAAGCAATCGCACTGCCCCCAGCAAAGAGTGCGCAGACAGTGTAAAGCGAGCCAAAGCCAAGAAATTGGACGATTGTCCCACCCAGCAATGTGCCGATCAGCCCGCCCGCCCCGTTGGCCGCGTTGTAGATGCCGCTGTTGCGCCCCCGGCGCTGTTGACCACCCCATTCCGCGGCAAAGGTCATGCCCGTGGTGGTGTAGCTGCCAAAGGCGAAACCCCGGAAGACCTGGATGACCAGTAGCGCAGGGACGATGGCGGCCAGGGTGACGTAGCCGATGTGGACGACAGTGGCAAACGCACCGCCAGCAAAGAGAACCGGCGCACGTCCCACCACATCCGAAATGATCCCCGACACAGCCATAGACGGGAACTCTACCAGGGCGGCCAGAGACCACAGCCGGGTGATTTCTGTTTTCGCGTAGCCAAGCTCGGCCATATAGTTGGGCCACATGGAAGCCCCGGCCGAGTGGGCTGCTGTCCACAGCACCGCGCCCAGCATAAATAAGATGGGCAAATGGCGGTCTGGTGTCGCTTGCCCGGTTGTGTCGTCGGGTGCAGGTGCGGGCGGCGTTTCGGTGGGGGTTTTCAGTTTCACTGGGGCCACCTCTCGCACAAACAGTGTGCCGGCAGCCGCCAGCAGGTAGATGCCCGCGCAGACGGTAAGCACAACCCGGATAGACGATTGATCGGCGATGGAGCCGCCAAAAAATGCGCCCACGGCAAACATCATGGACGCGCTGCCCCGGTAGTAGCCCATGCGTCGTCCTCGCTGGCCGGTGGTTGCCAGCAGATCGCCCATCAGCGCCAGGCTGGGCGTCAGATAGGCCGCCGAGGCAACCCCTTCCAACACCCGGACGCCCCAGGCGATATTGGCGTCGGGAACCCGGCTAAGCTGCCAATAGGCCAGGCTAAGCCCCAGCAAACCGAGCAGCAAAATGGGTTTGCGCCGACCAATCCGATCTGTCACCCAACCCCACGCGTAGTTGCTGAGCAGCGCAGTGGCTGAAAAGCTGGTAAGGATGAAGGAAATTTGCCGAAAATCTGCGCCTAACTCTTTGAGGTAGAGGGTAATGAGTGGAGAACTGAAGCCGATGGAGAGATAAACCAGACCAATAATGCCAGTGAGGAGGAGTAGATTGGACACGGGGCCTCGGAGTTGGGTGAAGGGGAGGGATTGGGAGATTGAGAGATTGAGAGATGAATGGTGTGACACATGCTCCACTACCCAATCTCTCAATCTCCACTCTCACTCTCATCTTATCCAAGCGGATAGACCAGGGGGAAGGCGTCGCCGCGCAGAACTTCGCCATCGGCCACGGTGACGTAATTCTTCATGGGGTGACGGCCTTCTTCTACATACTGGGTTTCGCCAGTCATGTAGTGCAAGGCGATGGCCCGGCGGGGTCGCCCGCTGGTGTTGCTGTGGGAGCCGTGCCAGGTGAGCGCGTGATGAAAGTGGACTTCGCCCTTCTTTACGGGGCAGCGGACGACGTTGACGGTGTGTCCGTCGTATTCTGCGGGCAGGGAGTCGTAGACCTCTACCGTGCGCAGGAAGTCGATGTGGTTGCCCCAGGTTTGTGAACCGGGAACCATGGACATGCAACCGTTGCTCTCATCGGCATCGTCCAGGGCAACCCAGGCAGTCACTTCGGTCATGGGCGCGATGATAGGCCAGAGAGGCGCGTCCTGATGCCAGTCGGTCTGGCCGCCGATCTCCGGTGGTTTGTACTGAATCTGGTCGTGCCAGATGCGCAACTCGGTTGCGCCTGTCAGTTGGGCAATGGATGACGTGATCTCCGGGCGCATCATCAGCCGTTGGAAGGCCGGGCTGGCCTGCCAGATGTTGACAATCTGCCAGACCGGTTTGCTGTCGTCTTTGCTTAGATTGCGTACCAGAACGGGTTGGGGAATATCTGGCCGCGCCCGTTCGTCGATCACACGCATGACGTCGGCGCGCAATTCTTCCACTTCGCTTTCGTTTAACAGCGGGCCGCCGTTGAGGAAGCCGTCGCGCTGGAATTGGTCAATTTGAGTTTGTGTGAGCATTGGAGTTCCTGTGCATGATATTGGGTGGGAAACTCGATTTCGTATTTCGTCTTGCGCAGCCAGTGCCGATCAGGGAGTTCGTATTCATCACTCGATTTGGCGTCGGGAAATTTCGCCTTACACGCAATGGGCGAAAAGCCTGCAGCATCGCTTGCCTACGCAATACGCATCACGCAATACATCCTACCGCGCGCCACACGCCTGCAAACAGGCCTGCATGTGTCCCCGGCTTTCGGCGGCGATGGTGCAGCACTGGGCAATGCTGTATTCCCGCGCGCCGATGACCTCCAGGTTGAGCGGCCCGGTGTAGCCGCCTTCGTGTAGTGTGCGGATGTAGCCCACCAGATCGACGTCGCCCCGGCCATTGGCCTGCATCTCCGGTTTGCCCGGCCCTTGCTGGCGGCCTTTGCAGTCGCGGATGTGCACATGCTTCACCCGGCTGATGACGGCTGCGATGGCTTCCACTGGGTTTTCGTCGGCCCGGTAAATGTGGGAGGGATCCATGTCGATGCCGAAGTTGGGCGAGGTGATGGCCTCCATGACTTGCAGGGTGGTGGGCGTATTGTAGATGCTGGCCCCCACGTGGGCTTTCACACAGGCGATCACCCCATATTTTTCGGCCATGCGCGCGACTGCACCCAGCTCGTCCAAAGATTGTTGCAGGCTGGCCGCATCGCCGGTTTTGCCGCCGGGGCCACAATTGATAATGGGGATGCCGATTTCCACTGCGGCCTGCATAGCTGCTTCCATTTTGGCTGGGTCGCGGGAAGGTTGTTCCATGGCCAGTAGCTCAAGGCCATATTCCCGGCTCAACCGTTTAACATCCGGTGCGATCTCCTGCCAGCGGTCTAGCACCAGATGCTGGCTCATGCCGTCGATGGCCGAGACTTCGACGCCGTCATAGCCAGCCATTGCCAGATGTTTGAAGGCGGTTTCCATATCGTATCCGCCGAAAAGGACTGTGTTTGCGCCGAGTTTCATTAGGGTCTCCGTGATGGTGGGTAATCGTATAGTCGCGGTGGCTGGTGGTAGACGACATGTAGTAGACGACAGACGGCAGACGGACGACGACGCCCGATAGGAATCCCCTCTGTCATCCTGTCACCTTGTCATCCCGTCACTTTTTTCTTCCTGGGTGATCGCGTTTTAGCCCTCGGCTTCTTTGCCCGCGTGGAGGACTCTGCCGCTGCCTCTGTCGCAGTTTCTTCCTCGGCTTTCAGCTTTTCCTGCAGGCGCTTGGCCTGGGATGCGTTGCCGATGTGCAGGGTGTCGTAGGCTTGTTGGCTGCTGGTGAAGGGGCCGACGCCCTCTTTTCCGTGCCAATCGCCCTGGTGATGGATCGGGTTGGGCAGCCCGGTTTCGGCCTCCCGCTGGCGAATCCACGCCTGCATACGCGCCGTCAAGGCCATCACCACATCCGGGTTTTCTTCGGCCACATTGCGGTTCTCGTCTGGGTCTTCCACCAGATTGTACAACTCCACCGCGGGCTTGAAGTGAAAGTCGGGTTCCAGGGCTAAAATCAGTTTCCAGTGGGGGGTGCGCCAACCGTGCTTGCGCATCCAGGTACATTCGGTGATGTAAAATTCGCTCTCGTGGCTGGCTACTTCGCCTCGGATCATGGGCAGCAGACTACGACCATCGAAGGCGATTCCAGGGTCAATCTCGGCCAGTTCCAGCAGGGTGGGAACCAGGTCCTTGTGCTGGTTAAAGCCCGCCACCCGCTGGCCCGCGGGCAGTTTGGCCGGGTAGCGCAGAATGAGCGGCACGTGCAGCACATTGTCGTAGATGCCGTGGTGGTCGAAGAAGCAGTCGTGCTCGTAGAGGGTCTCGCCGTGGTCGCCGTTGACAGCTACAATTGTCTCATCCAGCACGCCCCGGCTCTCAAGGGCTGTGAAGATGGTTTGGATGGCCCCATCCATATAGGCGATCGCGCCGTCGTACTGGGCGGTCACATATTCCTGGTCGGTGATGCCTGGGGGCAGCCAACTGGCGAGAAAATCCCGAAAGGGCTTGAAGGCCAACACCGGTTCCATGGACTTGTTGGCCGGATCGCACTCATCGCCGTGGTAGAAGATGCGTTCGTAGGGTTCGGGTGGCAGGTAGGGCGCGTGGGGGTCCATGTGGCGCAGGAAGAGGAAGAATGGCTTATCGTCGGCCAGGAGACGTTCCAGCGCAGGGATGGCTTGCTCGTTGAGATTTTGGGCTTTGGGCAGACGGCCCTCGTCCCAACTGCCCCAGGCGGTGTAGTCGAGATATTCGTCGAAGCCACGGCTGCTGGGGTTGCCGCTAAAGCCCACACAGACTGTGTGGTAGCCCTGCTCTTTTAGAATTTCGGCCAGGGTTTTTACTTCGTCCCGCAGGGGGCCTTTGTGGCGCAAGGCCACCACCTGGGTTGTGAATACGTCCATGCCTGTGAGCATGGAGCCATAAGCGCTGGTGGTGGGAATGTGGGCACTGAAGGTGTTCTCGAAAAGCACACCCTGCTGGGCGAACTTGTCCAGATGGGGGGATGTGAGCCGGTGATAGCCGTAGCCGCTCAGGTGGTCGGCACGCAATGAGTCGATGCCGAGCAGGACGATATTGGGTTTGCGGGTGGTTTGGGTCATGGGGTGGTCGCCTGGGGTATTGGGTGATTGGGTATGGGGTCGTTGTCTTGCATCTGCCCTTCAAAAGGATCAGGACACCGCTCAAACAGGGATGGCCAAACTCGACCGCTGACTGCATAAGTGTAGCCGTTTTTGAGTTTGGACGCAAAGGGCACTGGTGCAAACTACCGAACCGCAAGTGTCGGTGGTCGTTGGACCTGGAAAGCTGCGTCCCCACATTGACAGCCTACCCCCTGCCCGGTACAATTCAGACGACCGACGACCGACGACCGACGACCCTACCAACACTCGCAACTCATAACCCAAAACCCCCATGCCCATCAGCCCACAAGAATTTGTCCACAAATGGCGCGGCAA
>JAHEML010000774.1 GCA_024643705.1 Caldilineaceae bacterium
CGCCGGGCTAAGGAAGAGGGCTACCCGGTCACCTGCGAGGTGACGCCCCACCACCTCTTTCTTAGCAGCGACGATCTGCCCCGGCTTGGCACTCGCGGGGACATGCGCCCCAAGCTGGCATCGCCAGACGACGTAGTCGCGCTGTGGAACAATCTGGAAGTGGTGGACATCTTCGCCACGGATCACGCCCCCCACACCCTGGCCGAGAAAGCCCAGGCCACGCCCCCGCCCGGTGTACCCGGTGTGGAGACTATGTTGCCGCTCCTCCTCTCGGCTGTTCACAACGACCAATTAAGTGTGGACGATATTCTGCTGCGTTGTGTCGCCAATCCCCGGCGCATCTACGGCTTGCCCGAACAGCCCGACACCTTTGTCGATGTGGATGTGGACGCCCGCTACGAACTCTCGGATCATCGTCAGCGCACCAGGGCTGGCTGGACACCATTTGCCGGTCGCACGGTCTTTGGCCGGGTGGAAAGGGTGACATTGAGGGGGCGGGTTGTCTACGATGGGGAACAGATTTTGGCTAAACCGGGCAGTGGGGAAGTGTTGTTTCAATCAAGGTGACAGAGCGACGGGGCATTGGCTCCGTCGCTTTTTTGTGCAGCAAGTGTAGATTGTAGATAGTCCTTCGAACAACCAATCTCTAATCACGCATCTTTTATCTCTGTTGCTTTTCTCAAACTCTAGCCAGGAGGCACCCATGCGACCCAATACCCCATCCTTGCCCGCTCCCTCGTTTGCCGGGCAGGACATTCTCAGCGTCAGTCAATTCGACCGTACCAAATTGGAGTACGTTTCCGGTGTGGCCCACGAAATGCGGGTGCTGGTCGAACGTTTCGGCGGTGCCGATCTGCTCCAGGGCAAGATTCTGGCGAATCTATTCTACGAGCCATCCACCCGCACCAGTTCCAGCTTTATGGCCGCGATGATGCGCCTGGGCGGCCAAGTCATCCCCATCAACAATGTCCAGTACAGCTCTGTCTCCAAAGGTGAAAGCCTGCCCGACACTATTCGCACCTTGGAAAGCTATTCCGACGTGATCGTCATCCGCCACCCCGAAGTGGGCGCGGCGGCCACGGCAGCCTACTACGGGGCCAACCCAGTAATCAATGCGGGCGATGGCGTGGGTGAGCATCCCACCCAGGCCCTGCTCGATCTCTTTACAATTGTGGAGGAATTGGGAAAGGTAGATGGGTTGACCGTCACCATGGTGGGCGACTTGAAATACGGGCGTACTGTCCACAGCCTGACCAAGCTTCTGCTCAACTATGACGTGACATTCCGCTTTGTCAGCCCAGAGATTCTGCAAATGCCATCGGATGTGCTGGACGCGGTCAACGCCAGCGGGCATGCCTACGAGCAGGTCGAGGCCCTGCCCGACGCGGTGGCCGGTTCCGACGTTCTTTACGTAACCCGTGTGCAGAAAGAACGCTTTACCGACCTGGCCGCCTACGACCGAGTGAAGGATTTATATGTGGTGGACGAGGAACTTTTGACCCAGGCCAAAGAGCAGATGATCGTTATGCACCCCCTGCCCCGTGTGGGTGAGATCACCTACGGGGTGGACGACGATCCACGCGCCGCCTATTTTCGCCAGATGCGCAATGGTATGTACGTGCGTATGGCGCTCTTGGCGGCAGTCCTGGGGCGGGCGTAGGGGGAGGATGGGGGCGATAGGAGATTAGAGATTCAGAGATTGAGGAGTGGCGTCGTGCCGGTACTCAATCTCTGAATCTCTAATCTCCTATCTCCAATCTCTTGTTTTGTTTGTCACGCGGCGACATAAGCGGATCGCTGACGCCCCAGTCGATTGCCAGAGTGGGATCGTCCCAGGCCACGCCCAGTTCGTCTGCGCCATCGTAGTAATTGTCCACAAGATAGGTGAGAGTGGCGTCGGTCAGCGCGACAAAGCCGTGGGCCACGCCAACGGGAATAAAGATACCCATCTGGTTTTCGTCGCCGATTTCGACGACTTCGCTCTGCAAATAGCCGGGCGAATCGGGCCGCAGATCGGCCAGGGCCACCCGGAGTCTACCTGTGGGGCAATACCAGTAGTCGATCTGATGGCGATGGTGATGCAGCCCGCGTAGCACCCCTGCCTTGGAGTCGCTGCGATTGGTTTGCACCTTGTCCCACGTGCGCTCTGGGAACCACTCCTTGCGGAATGTCTCCACAAAGCGGCCCCGCTCGTCGGCAAAGGCGCGCAATTTGGCGAATTTTACGTCGGGGATGATTGATGATTCAGTGATAGTTGCCATTGTATTTCCTGGATGAGAGGATAGTGACCGTGGGTTGCGTGGGTGGTGGTTACCAAGAAGTCGGAAAATATTTTTTGCCAGCCAGCCATAGGAACTTGTCGATGTGTTTGTTTTCGAATTCTGTCAACCGAAAATACTCTCGAAAATCGTCGATAATTCGTTTGAAGCTTGCATAATCCCGCATATCATGTCGGAAAAATCTGGAAAAATTATTCTGTTTCTGATATCTCCACAAGATTTGCTCCACATACCCATCGAATATCGGATAATCGTTCGGGCGATGCCACGAACAATACTTGGAAGCGAAAGAGTAATTGGTCCGTATTTTATTTCCTATTCGAACTG
>JAHEML010000775.1 GCA_024643705.1 Caldilineaceae bacterium
GTGCTGGGCATCGACTTCCGGGGCGGCGAGGCCAAAGAGGCCGATGTGCAGGTGGGTAATTTCCGCTTGAAGCTGCCCGTGCGTCGCCTGGAATTGCGCAGCAAAGCGCCCAAAGAACAGCCTGCCCAGCCCGCCTCCATCAAGATCCAGATGCGCACGGATCGCTCCGTTGATGGCAACCGCATGGAGCTGGACCTGCGGGGCGAGCGGGTTGAGTCTGGATTGAGTCAGTTGGAAGATTATCTGGACAATGCCTATCTGGGCAACCTACCCTGGGTGCGCATCATCCACGGCAAGGGGACAGGAGCCATGCGCGATGCTGTGCGCAATATCCTGCGGGGGCATCCATTGGTGAGCAAATATCGATCGGGCGATTTGGGCGAAGGGGGCGACGGTGTAACTGTGGCCCATTTGATGACGGATAAAGAATGACAAGATAACAGGGTGAAGGGGTGACAAGGTGAATCGGGACGACTGAATTTCACCTTGTCACCCTGTCATCTTGTCACCCTGTCACAGCAAGAGGGACTAACGCGTGATTCCACCCAAAGAGACAATCCACTGTAGCGTTGGTGTAACGGCGTATAACGAAGAAGAGAATATCGGGCCGCTGATGCAAGCCCTGTTGGATCAGCACGTTCATCAGGCAGAAATTGTCGAGATCATCGTGGTTGCCAGCGCCTGCACCGATCGCACTGTGCCGATTGTGAAGGAATTTGCAGCCCTGGACCCGCGGGTGAAGCTGATCGAGCAGGAGCGGCGGGAGGGCAAGACCAGCGCCATCAACCTCTTTCTGGCCGCCACCACCACCGACATCTGCGTGCTGGAAAGCGGCGATACCCTGCCCGACGAATACGCGGTGGAGCATATGGTGCGCATGTTCGCCGACCCGGATGTGGGCATGGTGGGCGCACAGAAAGTGGCGGTCAACACACCGGATCACATCGCTGGTCTGCTCAGCCACATCCGCCTGCGCATGGAGCACACCCTCTGCCTGGAAATCCCCCGCCTGGGCGAAATGATCGCCTTCCGCAAAGTCTTCGACCGCATCCCCCCGGATGTGGCGATGGATGAGGCTTTTGTCGAGGCGATTGTGGTAGAGCGGGGGATGCGTGTCCAATATGCACCCGACGCGATTGTCTACAACACCGGCCCCGACACAGTGACCGATTTTATCAAACAGCGGCGGCGCAACCATGCAGGCCACCTTTTTTTGAAGCATAAATACGGCTACGCGGTGAGCAGTATCCAGAACCGTCGGGTGCTGAAGATCGCATTCAAAGAGGTGTGGGGGGTGATCCAATTTTTGTGGATATTCTTCCTGCTGGCCCTGCTGGAAAGCTGGAGCCGTCTGCTGGGTTGGTACGACTTTGCCGTGAAGGGCGACCGCCATGTGGTGTGGGATATGGCCTGGAGCCAGAAGCAGAATGTGCAGGATGTAAAGGCGCAGAATAGCGAGAAGCCAGCCAACGGTCATCTGGTCGACGGCCATTTGCCAGCCAGCCAGCCAGTTCGCAACACCAACGGCAAAGGCCCGGTGGATGTGGCGCGCAGCGCGTAGGAGGCGGGAGATGCCGACAGAACCAGTGTCAGTGATAGAGAAGACGTTGACATCCCAGCCGAACTCGTAGCCGATGAAAGTTGCCCCGTGAACTCTGCCCGACAGCACATCCTCAACCTCCTCAAAATTGTCGTCGGTCTGGGCCTTCTCTATTTCCTCTACAGCCGCTTGGAAAACCCCGCCGCCCTCTGGCAGCAGACGTTGGCCGCGGATCGCTGGATGCTCTTGTTGGCGCTGCTCTCTCATGGGCTGGCTGTGGCGTTGAGCGCCTTCAAATGGTGGCTTTTGTTGCGTGCCCAGCAGATTCGTGTGCCACTTTCCCGCTTGCTGGCTTTTCAGTGGATGGGCATCTTCTTCGACAATTTCTTCCCCGCCCAGGTGGGGGGCGATGTGCTGCGGGGCTACAACCTGGCCCGTGACACCCACCGCACCGCCGATGCCGCCGCCAGCATTCTTATCGATCGCTTTACGGGGCTGACCGCGTTTATGGTGGCCGCAGCCTTTTCGTCCACAACTATTCTCCTCAGCGGTGGCCTGCCCGCACCTGCCTCCAGCCAGGAATTGGCCTTTCTGCGTTTTATCGATCTGCGGCTGATCGCCATCGGCAGCAGCGGCGTGGCCCTGGCTCTGCTGACTGCCCTGGCTCTGCTGCTCAGCCGACGCACGAAAGTGCTGGTCGAGCGCTTATTGGCCCGCCTGCCCCTGGGCAACCGGGTTCTGCCCATGTGGCAAAAGCTGGCTGGGGCTATCAACGCCTACCGTCACGCCTATCCGGCTATGGTGGTGGCTGGGCTGGTGAGTCTGCTTATCGTCGTCGTCACCAGTGTGACCATCTGGTTGCTTGCCAATGCGCTTGCACCGGGCAGCATCAATTTTGTGCAGGTGCTGGTGATCAACCCGATCATCGCTTTTCTGTCGGTCATTCCGCTCTCGCCGGGCGGCTTGGTAGCGATCATGCGGGAAGTTGCGATAAAGCACGGCTTGCAATCGGCGAAAGACGTGTTGCGCCCGTTCGGGCGCGTGATGCTGAAGCTCATC
>JAHEML010000076.1 GCA_024643705.1 Caldilineaceae bacterium
CTACGCCGCGGGCAGCGGGTGTGGAAAGGGCATCCACTCGGTGGGTCCAGGGCACTGGGCACGCTGCCTTCCAGCCTAATATGGGCCTGATGCACCGTCGGGTCGGGGATGGGCACAGCCGAAAGCAGGGCTTCGGTGTAGGGGTGATAGGGCGGCGCGTAGATACTTTCCGCCGGGCCAATCTCCATGATCTGGCCCAAATACATCACCGCGACAAAGTCGGAAAAGAAGCGTACCACGCTAAGATCGTGGGCGATGAAGAGCAAGGTTGTGCCGTAGCTTGCCTGAATTTCCATCAGCAAGTTGAGAACCGCAGCCTGCACCGAGACATCCAGCGCGCTGACGGGCTCGTCGCACAGCACCAGATCGGGGCGGGAGGCCAAAGCCCTGGCAATGCCCACCCGCTGCTTCTCGCCGCCGCTCAACTGCCGGGGCAGCCGGTCGTAGTAGCTGCCGTCCAGGCGCACGGCATTGAGCAGGCGAACGACTTCGGCCTCCTCTTCGGCCCTGTTGGCTACTTTGTTGAAGCGGCGCAGAGGGCGGCCAATCTGCTGACCAACCGTGTAGGCCGGGTTCATGGTCGAGTCGGGGTTCTGGAAGACCATCTGCAATTCTTCGATGATCTCGGCGCTACGGTCTGCCAGGTTGGTGGAGATGTCGATGCCAAGGCACTCGGCCCTCCCATTGCTACACGCTTCCAACCCAATAATCGTACGGATCAGGGTTGATTTTCCGCAGCCCGATTCACCCACAATCCCCAGGGTGCTACCGCGGGGCACGTCGAACGAGACGCCGTTGACCGCTTTTACCTGGCGCTTTTTCCCCAGGCCCAGCAGGTCCAATGCCGAATTGCCACCGACAGGGTAGTGCTTTTCCAGCCCGTCCACCCGTAAAATGGTGTCGGCAGTTGCGATCTGCTCGGCCCTCTCTTGACCAAAGACCAGAGGGATTTCCACGTCGTCGCCAGGAGACCAGGCCGCGGCGTCGATTTTCTCGAAGAAGTGGCAGCGCACCGAATGGAGGGGGATACGAGGGCGCAACAATGGTTTTTCCTCCCGGCAGCGTTCCTCGGCATAGTCGCAGCGGGGGTTGAATGTGCAGCCCGCGGGGCGCTCGTTGGGCGCAGGAACCCGCCCGCGGATGGGGTAGAGTACGCTACTGGCTTTGTCTGCGCCCAGTTTGGGTACGCAGCGGATCAACCCTTGGGTGTAGGGGTGGCTGGGGCGGACGAAAATATCGGCCACGGGCGCGCGCTCCACCATTTCGCCCGCATACATCACCCCCACCCGGTTGCAGACACGGGCCACCACGCCCAGATTGTGGCTGATGAAAAGAATGGCTGTGTCGAACTCCTGGCGCAATTCGGTGATCAGGTCCAGCACAGCCGCTTCCACAGTCACATCCAACGCCGTGGTCGGCTCGTCCATAATCAACAGGGATGGGTTGTTGAGCAGGGCCATGGCGATCACCACCCGCTGCTGCTGCCCGCCGGAAATCTGGTGGGGGTAGCGGCCCATCACATTCTTTGGGTCGGGCATGTAGACCCGATCCAGCATGTCGATGCAGCGTTGCTCGGCTGCCCGGCGAGAGAGACCCCGATGCACCGTCAGCACTTCGATCATCTGGTCGCCCAGACGCATGGACGGGTTGAGCGCGGCCATGGGGTCTTGGTAGACCATGGCGATCTGGTTGCCCCGCAGCCGTCGCAGTTCTTCCGGCTCTTTGCCCACCAGCTCCTGTCCCTGAAAAAAGATGTTGCCCCGTTTTACATAACCGTTTGCGCCCAAAAAGTTGACAATCGACCAGGCCACCGTGCTTTTACCGCAGCCCGATTCGCCCACAACCCCAAAACTCTCACCCCGATAAATCTCGAAGGAGACATCTTGCACGGCTTCCACTTCGCCGCCTCGCACCTTGTAGGCAATGGAGAGATTATCCACACGCAGAACGGGTCGTTCGCTGGGTCGGCGGATGCCTTGGGTGATGCCTGTCGGTTCAGCTACTGCTGCCATAGTGTACTCCTGTTGGGGAGATAGAATACAGGAGAAGATAGGGTACGAATCAGAAAGTCGGTCGTTTTTCGTGGTTCGAATCCCTCAATCTCCTGATCTCTAATCTCCCAATCCCACGTCACCTATTTTTGAAATCGGTTCAATTCTTCGCGCAGCCCATCGGCAAACAGATTCAGGCCGATGACCAGGGTGGCAATGGCCGCGGCAGGCCACACCACTGCCCACTGGTTGACAAAGATGGTGCGGCGGGCTTCGTTCACCATATTTCCCCAGTCTGGATCGGGCGGGGGCAGGCCAATGCCCAGAAAGCCCAGGGTGCCGATGGCAAAGATGGCGTAGCCTACCCGCAGCATGGCATCGACCAGAATGGGGCCGCGGGCATTGGGCAGAATCTCTTTGAAGAGAATGTAGTTGATGCTTTCGCCCCGGGTTTCGGCGGCCCGGATGTAGTCCCGGGTTTTGATGTCCAGGGCCAGGCTGCGCACCAACCGGGCCACCCCTGGCGCACCGGTGACGGCAATGGCGACGATCACCACCAGATCACCCTGGCCCAGCGCGGCAATGATGACCAGGTAGAGCACAATGCTGGGGAAGGCGACCAGGGCATCCAACACCTGCATGATGACCTGATCCCACCAGCCGCCCCGATAACCTGCATTCAGGCCAAGCACAGCGCCAACCAGCAGGGAAAAGAAGACGCCCCACAAGGCCACCCCGCCGGGAATATCTATGCCAGCGTCGCCGGGGAGACGGGTCTTCAAGAGGATCACCTGGGTTCCTGTCATCAATCGAGAGAAGATGTCCCGGCCCAGGTGGTCGGTCCCCAGCAGGTTGACACCGTTGGGCGACAAATTCTGTGCGAAGTCATTGGCATTGGGTGGAAAGGGCGTCCAGAAAAGGGAGACGATGCCAACCACAAACCAAAAAATCACCATTGCCAGCCCAATGGTTGCGATGCGGGATTCGAAGACAATGGAAAGGCCGCTCCACCAGCTTTGCAGCCGAGAAGGGCGATCTGCGCGTAAATTTGGGGCGGCGGATTGAGCAATGGACATTGGGAACTCCGTGTGGTTTCGGTCGAACACAAACTTCAACGCAAAGATGCAAAGCAGCAAAGCAGCAAAGACGCAATGAAAAACGCTCACTTTTGCGTTAAATCAGTGTTTCTCTTTATCCGTGTGTACAAATAGTGCCCCCCAAAGGGTCAGGCGTAGCGAATGCGTGGGTTCAGGAAGGTATACGCCAGATCGCCGATGAGCCGGGTGATGATGGCGATGGTCACCGTGAGCATAGCGGCAGCTTCCACTGCGTTGAAATCGCCAAAGATGGCCGCATCGTAAATGTATTTGCCCAGTCCGGGGAAGCCAAAGAGAACCTCCACCACAACCACGCCGCCGATCAGCCAGTTGACATGCAGCATAATAATGGTGATGGGGGCGATGAGCGCATTGCGTAGGGCATGGCGCAGCACCACCCGCCAGTAGGGCATGCCTTTGATGATGGCAGTGCGAATGTAGGCAGAATCCATCACCTCTACCATCGAAGCCCGTGTCATGCGGGCCACGTAGCCCAGTTCCACCGCGGTGAGCGTGAGAACAGGCAGGGCGATCAGCTTGGGGTCTTGAAAAATGGCGTCGGCACTGAGAAAGACAGCCACAGCCGGTAACCACTTGAGCCAGATGCCGAAAACAAGAATCAGAAAGACACCAGTGACAAATTCTGGGGTGGCTGTTGCACCCAAGCTGGCGATGGAAATCAACCGGTCAATCCACTTGCCCTCGTTGATGCCGGCAATAATACCCAAAAAAAGAGCCAGGGGCATAACGAAGAGAAACGCAACCCCGGCCAGGATCAGCGTGTTGCGTACCCTGGGAAAGAGGGTCACAGCCACAGGCCGGGATGTCTGCAACGATTTGCCTGGATCGCCCCGCACCAGGCCTTTGCGCAGGGGGATGTATTGGCGCGGTCCGTCACCCTCCTGGCGCAGACCGGCCTTGGTGAGAACCCACACAGGCTCACCTGAACCCCGCACCCAGCGCACCGCATTGCCCTTTGTATCCACCCCCCAAAAGGTCTCTTCGCCATTCTCCGCTACCTGCCAAACATCCTCGGTCGCAGGAACCTTCTCGCTGCTCCCGTCCGGCTGACGGGTCAGCACCAGCAGTTCGCCATCCTCCATAGCCCAGCGGGTCAACACGCCATTCACATCGGCCCACCATTCGGCTTCGCCTGTTTGTTGGTTATCCTCGGTGACAAGAGGAAAGCCGGTAAATCGCTCGGCCCGCCAGTCGTTTCCGATCAACCAGTCTGTATAGCGCTGCCAGTTGGGTGCGTCCAGCCCCAATTGGGTGCGATACGATGCGCGCTGTTCCTCGGTGGAGAAGACACCCAAAATTTTGACAGTAACATCGCCACTGCCAATCTCCAGTAGAAAAAAGAGGGCGAGCGAGACCAGAAGAATAGTAACGATGGTCGAAATGAGGCTGCGTAGTAAAAAGCGTGCCATGGGGGCCTTCCGTGGGTGAGAACTATTTTATGCGGGCGGCGTGCAGTGGACATTGGTGGATGGTGCGGGCAGGGGAGTACCCACACCATCCACCGGGGAGAAACCTTATGCTTCTTTCCAAACCTCGTAGAGCAAGTCGAAATCTGTGGGGTGTGCCTCGAAGCCGTGGAAAGCATTGGCCGTAATATTCCAGACTTGCTTCCAATAGCTATTTCCAATCGGGCCGCGGTCTTGCATAATATCCTCGATCTTGGACATCAATTCGCGACGGGCTTCCACATCCAACGTGCCTTCGGCCTGGAGAAGAAGTTCCGAGAATTCGGCGTCGAACCAGCGAGTCTCGTTCCATGCGCCGATCGCCGCTTCTGTATAGGCCAGGGGCAACACCATGGTATCCAATGCCCGGTGAGTCCACGAGGTAATGCCCAGGTCTACTTCAGTCCATCGATCCCAATAGCCGCCTGGTTCGGTGATATCCAGGGTGATGTCAAATCCGCCGGGCAAGGCCAGCTCCTTCAACGCCGCCGCAATCTCCGGCTCCGACTCATCGTTTTTGGTGGACAGCGTCACCTTGAGAGGTAGTTCCAACCCCTTTTCCGCTGCATATTCTGTCAACAAAGCCAAAGCAGCTTCCGGATCATAGGCAGGGATCGGCTTGACCGCATAGGCAGGGTGTACCGGGGCCACGTGGGCGTCAATCGAGAGATCGCCTGCGCCATAATAGGAAAGTTGGAGAATCTTCTCCCGATCCTGGCACATCTTCAATGCGGCACGCACCCGGTTATCATCCCAGGGTTCCAGGTCAACCCGCACCCGCACCAGGAAACATTGGGCTGTGCTGGCGGTTTTCACTGTCACCTCGGGCAAATCTTTCAAGGCTTGCCAATCCACCGGACGTGGCTGGAAGATACTATCAATCTGGCCCGACTGAAGAGCAGCCACAGAGGCATCCTTGTCCAAGGCCACGTAGATAATTTCGTCCAGATAAGGCAAGGGTTGATCGTCCTCTCCCATCTGCCAGTAGTCGGTTCGGGCCTTCAGCACGGCGCGCTCACCTTCGGCATATTCCTCCAGGGTAAATGCCCCGGTTCCGATGGGTTGCTTGATGTAATCGCCCTCGAAGTCTCGATGCAGGATGATGGCCGGATAGTGGAAAAGATGTTCTGGCACGCCGATATTGGCGCTCTCCAGATTCAGGCGGATGGTATAGTCGTCCACCTTCTCCACATTGTCCATGCCACCAATGTAGGAGAGCAGGCTGAACATCGACGAGCCGACGCTCTCGGTCAGCCATTCCTTAAAAGTGAACATGACATCATCAGCGGTCAGCTCATCCCCATTGTTAAACTTGATCCCCTGGCGCAGGTTGAGAGTCCAGGTTTTTACGTCATCACTGGCTTCCCAACTCTCCAACAGATAGGGCCGGGTGATATTGTCCGGCCCGGTCAGTGTCAGATATTCGCCAATCTGCCGGGCCACATTGGACTGTTGCGTCCAGGAGAAACGGGCCGGGTGATCGATGAGCGGCAGAGTCATGGCCCGGCGCAGTGTTCCACCCCGTTGGACGCCACCTTTGGGTGCGGCGGTGGGTGCATCGGCTGCTGCTGGTGCTGCAGATGAATCGGTAGCGGGGGCATCGGTGGTGGCGGGGGCCGGGGCGGGTTGTCCACAGGCAGCCAACACTGTTGCCGCAGTCAGAGATGTTCCCAGCAGGGTTGCATAGCACAGAAACTCACGGCGGTCTATGCGACCGGCCGCGAGTTTATCCTGGGCTTGCAAGACCAACGGGTGAACACGTTTGGAGCTTGACATACACTTGTTCTCCTCTCAAAAGGGATAGATGGTACTGCGCAAAATGGTGGTGCGACTGTCTACCAGAATGGACGCGTGACGTCGTTATCTTGCAGAAAATCGGACGGGTTGACATTGTAAAGTTCGGCGTTGCGGGCCGGGAGCTGACTCGGCTTCCGACGCAGGCCAGAGGACCCTTGACCGACCCGTCGTCTGCCGTCTATCGTCCGTCGTCCGCCGATAAGATTTCGTCCATCCACAGATCGCCCTCGACGCCCCCCTCCACCCACCACCCGCCGGGTATGCTTCTCCACAAAAGCCCGCTCGCTGTCATCCTGAGATCGTTCGAAGACCCGCTCTCGTTGCTGCATACGATGGACTTCGTTCTGAGCGCTGGGATAGGCATGAACGCTGCCATCCCGACGGAAACGGTCATGGCGGAAGAGGTCGATGTCGTGGCGGGTGCGACCAAAGATCGCCAGATCACCCAAAATCTCGCCGATGACGCTGGCGAACTTGTAACCGTGGCCGCTGAACCCGGCGGCAAAGCTAACCTGGGGATACTGGGGGTGGGTGTCGATGATAAAGTGGCCGTCTGGGGTGTTGGTGAACATGCACGACTTCAGGCTCATTGTCGGGCCGGATGCATCGGGGAAGTAGCGGTCGGTGAACTCCCGCAGCATTAGCTCGTCGGCCTCGTGGGATCCCCTGTCCAGCCGTTCCGGGTCATCCTGCTCCTCAAAGTGATGGTATTTGCCGATTTTGAAACCGGGCACGCCGTGAACGGGAAAACCATAAAAACGCCCCTCGTCCACCAACAGATTGAACACGGGGAAGTTGTCGGGCACAAAGAATTCCGGGCGGCGTGGTTGCAGCCAGGCCAGCACTTGACGCTCGGGCACAGCCAAGCCGTGGATCATGGGAACCAGTTTGCGATTCCACGCGCCAGCAGTAATGATCAGCCGCTCGGCTTCGTAGATATCCCGATTCGTAAAAACCCGCACCCCATCACCCACCGCTTCCCAGCCCAGCACTTCCTCCCGTGCGTGTATCTCCGCGCCCAGCCGATGGGCCGCATCCACAAAAGCCACGGTGCACCGTTCTGGGGCAAGAAAGCCACCCCTGGGCTGAAAGAGGGCCATGTGATCGTGGGGCAGGCGATAGCCGGGGAAGCGCCGGGTCAATTCCTGGCCTGTCAACACATCGTGGGGTAGCTCGTGCTCCACGCAGCTTTGAAAAGAGCCTTTGAAAACCCACGAATCCGCCGGACCTGCGTCGATAGAGCCGGTGATGTGCAGCAGGTGTTCGCCGCTGGTGCGCTCGATCTCGTCCCACAGTTCGTAGGCTCGCTGCAAGAGCATCACGTATGACGGGTGCTCATAATAGGCCAGACGGATGATCCGGGTGTAGCCGTGGCTGCTACCCATATCGTGGGGTACGTCGAACTGTTCCAGTCCCAACACCCGCTTGCCCCGCCGGGCCAGGCTGTAGACAGTTGCGCTGCCCATTCCACCCACGCCTACAACGATTGCGTCATAATGCCGAGGAATTCCGTTCATTGAGAGTCACCGCCAAGATGTCGAGAGTGTTGAGAAGAAAGAAAAAGAGGGCAATTCGTAGACAGCCAAAAGCCGCTGCAATACATACAGATTCGTAGCCGCCAGTAGCGTAATGTACAAATAACCCACTTTTGGAAAATGTAACCGCAGGGGGGCTATTGTAGTATCCCTACCCGGATGGTGAGGGCAGCGCGATGGGGCAAAGGACCACAGCCCTGTTACGACGATTACGATTATAGCTCCGGCAACGTGAAACAAATAACGCCCCTGGGGTTGGGACACCTTCAAATTCAGATAGACCAACTGAACAATCGCAAACACGACAAAAAGCATCATCGCCATAAGCACACGGACAGGGATCAGTCCCTTTGGACGCAGGACTGCCATTGCGCTTCCCGCGATACCGGCCAGAAGTGTGCCCAGATACAAAAGATATGCGAAAGATGGCATCTCGATGTGCATGAAACCAAATTGACCCACAAACGATTTGGCAGTCCGCTTCCAGAAAATGTCTGGGCGAAAATAGTCCGAAAAAAGTGACTTCGGAGCCAAATCCCACGCAAATGCGCTCGGATTGACTTTCCAGTGATCGCCCAAAAGGTCCCCATAGAGCAGTTGATTTCGTATGAACCACCAACCACTGACGAGCAAAAAGCCGCAAATGAATAGCACTGCTGCCTGAAACAGTCGCCGGGGGATATTTTTCGTCTGCGCGATGAGTAGCAGAAAAGAGACCGGCATCAGAGAGAGCAGAGTGAGCTTCGCCAGGATACCCAAACCGAGCAGGCTACCCAACCAGAAATAATGGGCAATGGACACATTTTCTCGTATCAGTATGACGGTCATCAGCCAGACGCAGAACGCACCCACCGCTATAGCCATACTGTCGTTGTTCGTGCTGGCTGTAATGAACGAGAATTGGGGA
Source organism: Caldilineaceae bacterium (assembly GCA_024643705.1). GTDB lineage: Bacteria > Chloroflexota > Anaerolineae > Caldilineales > Caldilineaceae > JACQGT01. The sequence continues at coordinate 8,794 of JAHEML010000076.1, forward strand.
ATAAAAGCCAATAGCCCGGTCCCGACCAGAGCCATTTTGGCCTGTTGCCAGATAGCAAGACAGGTGGCATATACGGCGACCAGGCTTACTGCCGCCAAGACAGACGAATAGAACCGGACTACGATGAGATCGTATGGGAATGTCGGGCCAGGTGCAAAGAATGTACCGTTCTGGACAAAGAAATTCTGATCCTTGCCCACGCCCTGGTTGCGCCCAATAAAGTTGGGATTCGCTTGCCCAGCCCATAGCCTGAGATCAACCGGTTTACTCCCCAAATTCACAGACAAACGGTAGATGACTGAACCCATCAAATAATAAAACGGAGGCTGATGGGATTCGTGATCAAGAAGTGGAAACCCTTCTTGCATCTGAACTGGCAGCCGTCCTTCCTGAGCAACAAACTGCACGTAAGCCAAGTGGTGTATCTCGTCGGGGCTTTCAAAAGGTGGCACGGAAATCGCCCATAACACATTGACCACAAGAAAGAGAACAAGCAGAACCCAGAGCGGGCGGTACGCGGGAGAGGCCAGTTCCATTCGTGACCTATCGCCCGGAAGCGAGGACTGTTCGGAACCAAAGGCCAATATCAAGACACACCTTCAGGGCGCTGCGACCCTCTGCCCCGCACCCGCATGCCCGCAGCATCAAAAAAGGGCGTCTGTGTCACCGTTGCCAGAGTGGGCCGTCCGCCGCTGTTCACCACCAGCTTCGCGCCCGGCCAGGCGTAGGCCACATCCACAAAACCCAGTGCCAGCATCTTGCCCAC
>JAHEML010000077.1:0-8569 GCA_024643705.1 Caldilineaceae bacterium
CAGCAGGATGTTCAACCGAGTCGGCACGAACCGAGTCGGCACGAACTAAACAGACACCAACCGAGAGGCAATCAGGCCCCAGCAACACAAAAAAATAGTGATGGCCCTGACGTTGACCCCACATCAGGGAACTATCCATCCTGGGAGCGGTCGGACACATGGACCTCGCGTCGCGGCCCTGTGGCCTCTCAACAATCCATCGATCGATCCGGCATGCAGGGCACGCCTCTTAGCCCCCACTATACATTCGAATCGTTTATCGTGGGGAGCCATAACCGTCTGGCCCACGCTGCCGCCCTCTCCGTCGCCGACCATCCGGGCTACCGCTTCAATCCGCTCTTCATCTACGGGGGTGTGGGGCTGGGCAAGACGCACCTGCTCCACGCCATCGGACATCAAATGCTTGATCGGGGGTTGCGGGTACTCTACTGCTCTTCCGAACAGTTCACCAATGATCTGATCAGCGGTATTCGCAGCCAAAGCACCGAAGAGTTTCGCAACAAATATCGCCAGGTCGACCTGTTATTGATCGACGACATCCAATTTATCGGTGGCAAAGAGAGCACCCAAGAAGAATTTTTTCACACCTTCAACCATTTGCACGCAGCCAATCGCCAGGTAGTAATCAGCAGCGATCGTCCGCCCAAAGAGATTGCTACCCTGGAGGCTCGGTTGCGCAGCCGCTTTGAAGGTGGATTGCAAGCCGACATATCTGTGCCTGATTTGGAAACACGGGTTGCGATCCTTCAATCCAAAGCGTCTGCCATGGGCATTCGGATCAACCAGGAGGTGCTCATGCTGGTTGCCGAACGGGTGGACAACAACATTCGCGAACTGGAAGGGGCACTCAATCGGCTGATCATCCAGTCGCCCCTGCACCAGAATACCCTGGATCGACGGATTGCCGAAGAGATTCTCGACGACCTGATGCCCCAACGCCGCCCACGAGAAGCCGGCAGCGTGGTTGAATTGGTTGCCGACTATTTTAATTTGACTGTAGCTGAGTTGCTAGGACGAGGCAGAACAAAAGAAGTCGCCTATGCTCGCCAAATTGCCATGTATCTTTTGCGTGAAGAAAACAAGCTATCTCTGCCTAGTATCGGCGATCAATTAGGTGGGCGGGATCACAGCACGATACGCTACGGAGTGGAAAAAATCGCATCAGACCTGGAAGCAGACGAGATGACCCGGCGGCAAATCATCGCCCTGCGCGAAAAAGTCTATACGCCTCCCGGTAGCTCTATTTAGCAAAAGCAGACAGAGTTTGGAACACATATTTTGCCGGGTTGTTCCATTGGGCTTGCATAATCCCAGCATCTACAGTAAACTACCCCGAACGATCAATAAGAAGAAGTGTCCATTTTTCAACACCCTCCACTTTGGAGCGTTCAATGGCCAAAGATGGCCGCCAAAAGGCTCTCGAAACCACACTTGCATCTCTGAACAAACGGTTCGGCGATGGAATCATCATGAAATTGGGCGAAGCTCACCGGTTGGACATCCAGTCGATCCCCACGGGCAGCCTGAGCCTGGACATTGCCCTGGGTGTGGGTGGCGTTCCCCGGGGCCGGATCATAGAAATCTATGGCCCAGAAAGCTCTGGAAAGACGACCGTCTGTTTGCACGTGATTGCAGAGGCCCAACGATCCGGTGGATATTGTGGTTTTGTTGATGTGGAGCACGCATTAGACCCAGCCTATGCCCGCAAACTTGGCGTCGATGTAGAAAACCTCTACGTCAGCCAGCCGGACACAGGCGAACAAGCTCTGGAAATCACCGAAGCCCTGGTTCGCTCGGGGGCAATGGATGTGGTGGTGCTGGACAGTGTAGCGGCCCTGGTTCCTCGCGCCGAAATCGAAGGCGAAATGGGTGACAGCCACATGGGTTTGCAGGCTCGCCTGATGAGCCAGGCACTGCGAAAATTGGTTGGTGCTGTGAAGACCAGTGGAACCAGCCTGATTTTTACCAATCAATTGCGTCAGAAAATCGGTGTGATGTTTGGCAACCCGGAAACTACATCGGGTGGTTTGGCATTGAAATTCTATGCCAGTGTCCGTATGGACATCAGGCGCATCCAGTCCATCAAACAGGGCAGCGATGTAATCGGAAACCGCACCCGCGTAACCGTGCGCAAAAATAAAGTAGCGCCTCCCTTCAAAGTAGCCGAGTTTGACATTATGTACAACGAAGGCATCAGCAAGACAGGGGATCTGCTTGACCTGGGTGTGGAGCACGACGTTGTGGAAAAACGGGGCGCGTTTTATAGTTTCAGCGATACCCGTTTGGGCCAGGGGCGCGAAAATGCAAAGGCGTTTTTGCGCGAAAACAACGAAATGGTTGAAACCATCGACCGAATTATTCGAGAACGGCTTGGGCTGATTGGTTCAGCCGAAGCCGTCGGTACAGAAGACAACGCATAACCCACTACCCCACTCAAAACTGCACCAGAAGATGCAGAAAGGGACTTTGAATCTTGCTGCTTGGGCAGCATATGCGAGCAACAATCAAGTTTACTTGTCATAACATTCTCATTCATAACCGACTGTTCCATAAAGTCACCTGAAAAGACGAATCGAGATCGATTCCTTTTTAGTTTTCATCGGATACCTATCCGTTCAACCTGTCAACAACAACCAAGCCAGAGCCATATATTCTGATCATTATTCACAGAACCGGATCATAAGGGCATATTTATTGTATTTATTTGGATCCATTGTTGGATAGGTTTGGTCGAGAAACGTTCCGACTGGCATTGAAAAAGTGAACATCGGGGCCAGGATTGGGTCAGACCTTTGGTCTGTTCCAAAAACACGAGACAAAACACCGGTGATCCACCTGTGTAGGGGTTTGTCTTGGGCTGGCAGATACTCAACTGGGCGAACGGATTGTCCATTTTAGCTAGAACATTTAGCTAGAAGATGAGAACGCTGTGGCAATGGCCGCAGCGTTTTTTGTTTTTCGACAGAATCCAATTGTTATCGAATCCGCAAGCGGATTGACTGGAAGATGCATCCAGAATGGCTGGAGAGATCACCGCACTGCGACGGCAGAAGCGCAATACGGAGCGGGTGAGCGTCTATTTGGATGGGGCTTATGCCTTTTCGCTGCCAATCCTTGAAGCGCTCAAATTGCATAAAGAGCAGCATTTGAGCGATGACGAGATCACCGCACTGAAGACCCTGGACCTACGGGCCAAAGCCTATGATCAAGCAGTGCGTTTTCTAGCAGTTCGCCCCCGCAGCGTGTGGGAGGTTCGCCAGAAATTGCAGCGCTATCGCAGCCGACAGAAAGAGTCTTTGGCCCAAGTGCATATCGATTGGGTTACCGACAAATTGCTCAACCAGGGGTATTTGAACGACGCAGAGTTTGCCCGTTTCTGGATCGAGCAGCGCAACCAGTTCAAACCCTTATCGCCCCGGGCCTTGCGCTACGAATTACTGCGTAAAGGCATTGCAGAGCGTACCATTGAAACCATGCTTGACGGCGCAGTGGACCCAGAAGCGGCTGCCTTGCAAGCAGCACGCAGCCGGGCACGACGATGGAAAACGTTGGACAAAGAGATGTTTCACAAAAAGATGGCCGCATTTTTGCAGCGGCGAGGCTTTTCCTGGGCCATTGTTCGAGATGCCTTGGAGCAGTCGTGGCAGGAAATTCTCGACGCCGATAACGAATAAAAACTTGGATACCGACAGAGGCACATTTTTTCTACATAAATTACAACCGATGAATCGAGGAACCCGGAAATGGATATACTGTCGATAATCTTGATTATCGCCGCTGCGCTGGTTGGGGCAGCCATTGCCGGTTTTGTAGCGTTCAAACGAGGGAATGAGAATGGCAGCCAGGCAGAGCGCGAACGCCAGCAACTGGCCGGCCAGAGCATAGAGCAGCAGGCGGCCAAGATATTGGCCGAAGCCGAAGCCGAAGCCAGGCGCAAGGAATTGCACCTGAAAGACGAAGAGGTCCGGCTGCGCAACGAAATGGACGCCGAAATGAACCGGCGTCGCAAATCCCTGGAAAACAACGAACAGCGACTACAAAATCGGCAAGAACAGGTGGACAAGCGTCTTGATCAGATTGACGCAAGAGAGAAGAAGGTCAACCAACGAGAAAGCCAGCTGGCCCAGCAGGCAGCCGAATTGGAGAAGATCGAACAACAGCGGGACGAAGAATTGCAACGTGTGGCCCGGATGACGGAAGAAGAGGCCCGGGTTGTCCTGCTGCAAGAGGTAGAGAAGAAGAGTCGCCAGGACATGGCGCGCACCATCCGCGAAGTCGAGGCTCAGGTCATCGAAACCGCAGAAAAACGCGCACGGGAGATTGTCACCGTGGCTGTGGAACGGGTCGCCAGCGACCACGTGACAGAATATGCGGTGAGCACTGTGAGCCTGCCCTCCGACGAGATGAAAGGCCGTATCATTGGCCGTCAGGGACGCAATATCCGGGCTATCGAACAAGTGACTGGCGTCGACCTTGTGGTAGACGATACCCCCGAAGCCATTTTGATCAGCAGTTTTGACCCAGTACGCCGCGAGGTGGCTCGTATTGCTCTGACCAAGCTTGTGGCTGATGGTCGGATTCATCCGGCCCGGATCGAGAAAGAGGTGGAAAAGGCCCAGCAAGAGATCGAGCAGATCATTCAAGAGGCTGGCGAACAGGCGCTGATCGAGACGAACAACCAGGGCCTACATCGCGAGATTCAGCGTCTATTAGGCCGCCTGAAATACCGTACCAGCTACGGTCAGAATCAGTATTATCATGCCATCGAGACATCTCACCTGGCAGCGGTGATTGCCAGTGAACTCCACGCCGACGTAAAAACAGCCCGTATGGGTGGTCTGCTCCACGATATTGGCAAAGCTGTGACCCACGAGATCGACGGACCACACGCCATTGTTGGGGCAGAGATTGCCAAGCGATATGGCATCAACCCCAAGGTTGTCAACTGTATTGCCAGCCATCATGGCGAAGTCGAGCCAGAGAGCATCGAGGCCGTCATTGTGGCGGCTGCCGATGCCATCAGCGGGGCACGCCCTGGCGCGCGGCGCGAAAGCCTGGAAGCCTACATCAAACGGGTGACGGCCCTGGAAGACATCTGCAATAGCTTCTCTGGGGTCAGCCAAACCTTTGCCATCCAGGCCGGGCGCGAGGTGCGGGTGATTGTGCGCCCGGACGATCTGGATGATCTTCAGGTGATCGAGCTGAGCAAGAATATCGCCAAGAAGATTGAGGACAATTTGGAATATCCTGGGCAGATTCGGGTCACTGTGATTCGGGAAACCCGTTCGGTGGCCCATGCCAAGTAGGCGGAACCCACGCCAAGTACACCAAGTAAGGTGGGGTTGGTTTTCTGACTCAGCATCATATTGAACGCAAAGTGCCGCTCCAGAGATACTGGGAGCGGCACTTTTTATGATGTTCGGCTGTGATGTACATCTGTAATGTACAGCAGGCAAATCAGGGCGATCCGTTCAGCCTATTGCTTGTTCTGGTTGCCGCCACGCCGTCGGGGGCGACGACGGTTGCGACTGCGGCGCGGTGGGGCGTCGGCTGGCGTCTCTGCGGTTTTGCTCTCTGTGGTTTTGCTCTCCTGGTTGTCGTTTTCTGCCCGGGCACGCTGGTTGTCTTCCTCGGCGGAGGCTCTACGTTTGACTGTACAACCACCGCACGTCCCGCAGCTACCACCTTTTTTACCGGTGATCAGTTCATCTATGGCAAATTCGGCCATCACGTTGCTCTGCAAATAGACAGTCACCGATTCTTTCAGCGGGTGCAAATGACGCACTCGTCCTTGCCCTTGGGGGGTTGTCACTTCCGAGCCGAGCTTTGGCATCTTCTTGTTGGCTTCTTTGTAGACTGGGTCTTCGTACGAGAGGCAACAGAGATGGCGGCCACGAACGCCGCTGATTTCATCTGGGTTTAATGGCAGTTGTTGGTTTTTTGCCATGCGAATGCCAACGGGGGCAAATTCGCGTAGCCAACTGGTGCAGCAGAGTTGGCGGCCACATTTACCTACCCCATCCAGCATTTTTGCTTCGTCGCGTACACCAATCTGGCGCATCTCGATGCGGGCCTGCATCACGCGTGCCAGGTCGCGCACCAGTGCGCGAAAATCAATGCGCGATTCGGAAGCAAAATAGACAGTCAGGCGACCACCGTCGAAATTGTATTCGCAACCGACGATCTTCATATCCAGGGCGTGCTCTTTTGCCATGTCCCGGGACACGGCCAATGCTTCTGCTTCTTTTTGCTTCCAGGTGTCCTGTTCGAGCATATCCCAAGGCGTGGCTCTGCGCACCACCTCGTCGTCCTGTATGTTATGGGGGGATTGTACAATTTGGGCCAGTTCTTGGCCTTTGGCCGTGTCGACAATCACAAAGTCGTTGGGCATCAGGTCAAGCATGGTTGTCGGGTCAAAGTAGTAGACTTTGGTAACGGGCTTAAAGACCGCGCCAATTACAGTTTGCATTGTTTCTCCTGGTTTACAAGACGGCGATGGGTGGGTAAGTGTAGGGCTAGCCTTGTACCCGTGGCCGCGGAAGTTGTAGAAGTAGGACATCGAGAGCGAGAGATGTGTTGACCGTGTGCCGCAGATAGCCTTCTATCCGCCCCAGGGTGTGCAAAAACGTCTGGACATCGGTCGTCGAACAGCCTTTGGCATCCTGCTGAAGTTGGGGTAAATGGTCGATATTGTTGCGGGCATCTTCGCAGCCATTTTGCGTCAACAGGACGTCCCTCCACCATCCAGTCCACAAGGCAAGCAATCCAAAGAGCCGTTCATTTTCTCGGTTGCTGGAGAGCGTTTGGGAAAAAGCCAACCGTTCGACCTGGCTGGCACGGGTCAACTGCCAAAGCGAACGTAGATCATCTTCCCGCTGTTGCCACGATTTGCTGTCCCGAAGTTGTGCCATTGCCCATCCAAACCGGCCATTCGAAAGGCGGGCCAGCAATTGGGCTTCCTCTTGGCTTGCCCTTCCCTCTTTTTCCAGGCTGTGTTCGATCAGTTCAATGGGCAAGGGGCGTAGATCAAATGTCTGGCAGCGGCTGACGATTGTCGGCAGCAGTTCGGCTCGATCGGTCGCTGTCAGGCAGAGGACAACATGGGCTGCCGGTTCTTCCAGGGTTTTGAGCAATTTATTGGCAAAGCTGTCGTTGGCCCGATGAATATCTTGAATGAAGATATATTTGTACTTTCCTTCCAACGGGCGCAGCATGGCTTCGTGGACAATGGCTTCGGCCGCATCGACCCGCAATAGGCCATTTGCCCTGTCGGCGGCCCCATCCCGGTCGGTCGGTTGGATCAGGCGGGCATCAGGATGGGATGCTTTGGACATCAATTGGCACGAACGGCATTGACCACAGGGGCGACGGCCATTGTGGGTGCAGAGAAGAGCGGTGCCAAACGTCCAGGCCATTGTCGATTTACCAATTTGGGGCGGGCCTAGAAAAAGGTAGGCATGACGCGGGCCAGTCCCGCTAATCTGCGCCAAGGGTGCAAGCAAATCCACCGCCCATTGATGGCCGACGATAGGCCATACCTGATTTACACTGTTTGCCAAAGCGTTTTTCCTATCGCAAGCTAGATAGAAGGAATTTTATCACAGAGGATGGATCGTCACCAACCCACGTTTTGGGCAGCATTGTTGAACACGGCCTTGAACACGGCCTTGAATACGGTAGGTGGTCCATCCCTTTGCCCTGATGTGCTATAATCTTTGTAGATGTGCAGGCTTGCCTGTTGATGGCTAGAACAGGATGTTGCTACGACATTCAGCACCCACAGAAACCGGCCCAACCGATCAGCCAAAGAGACCCACCCAATGCCAATCGAGCCAGAGAGAATCGCGTCTTCAGAACTGGAAAAACCCATGGCTGGGGTTCCGTTGCGCCTGGACTGTGCACGCGCGATTGGTATTATTTCATTCCTGCTGATGGTGCTTTTGCTTTTGTCTGGCTGTGATGGCAGCACATCCCCAGGCTCCCTGCCCGAACAGAACCCTCTTGATCGAACTCCCCTGAATGGCCCCCTGCCCGAAGCAAGTGACCAGGGTTTGCAACAGGTAACCGTTAGGGACCAGGGCCTTGTTGTTTGGGCTCCACCCTTTTTTTCTATCGACACCGCAGACCGCGCTGATGCGGTTTTGGCCGCTGCTTTGGCAGAACTTGCCCCGACCATCACCGGTGCGCCCGTTGATCTGATAACAAAAGCAGAACGGGGACCAGCCGGGTTGTTGTCTTATTTGTCTGCGGCCAATCAGGTCGCTTCTAAGCTCGTGCCAGATATTGTGCTTATGAACAGTTTCGATCTGCCTCGCGCGGTCAACGCTGGTCTGCTTGTCCCACTTAGCCCAAACGAATCGGCACCCTTTGCCAACATACTCCCGCAGGTGCGCCAGACAGCGCAAGTGCAGGGCGATCTCTATGGGCTGCCATTTGTGACAAATATGGAGCATCTGGTCTACTGGAAAGAACGCTTGCCATCCCCGCCCGCCACTTGGGATGAGTTTCTCGCGCAGGATTCTATGCTTTTGTTCGCGGGTGGCTCTACCGATGAGTATTCGATTAGCTT